>NZ_LOKY01000014.1:0-86200 GCF_002211315.1 Rhizobium sp. R693
AATGAAAATTGCGCTATCCTCTTTCATGGTTCGCCCTCGCTAAGCATGGGGCAAGGCTCCGGCCAATCCAGAGCAACCCCCGAATTTAGCTTACCGCGGGGGCGGGCCATGCTCACCCCGCGAACATGCGGTCTAAGACATGGGTGACAACCTCGTGCCGAACGGGTTGTCGATGGTTTGCAAGTCCTCTGCTCCAGGTCGATATATCCGAGATCATAGTGCATGAAGCTGACGAGCCAAATACCGTCGTCGACTTCCTTGATGCCGAGTTTCTGTCCGGCCAGCACGGTGGAGATATTGAACTTTTTGCGATAGATGCAGATGCGGCCGCAATTGGTCACCAGCGCATCCCGATCATGGAAGGGGTAGTCGATCACCTTCATGCTGAGCGCTTCGTGCGGCCGCTCCTGATTGAATTCGCTGACGAAAGCATCGAAGCGGGCCTGCTGCTGCAGGATGTTTTTGCCCGGGTAGTCTGGTCGCCCCTTTCTTCAGCGTCAGGTGCATGCGCTCATGCCGGCCGTTTTGTTGGGGACGGCCCGGCCTGATGCGCTCCCGTGTGATGCCGAGCCTCAATCACCACACCGACCGCTTCGACAGATTGTAGAGCTCGTTGGCGAGGCAAATGGCAAGCCGTTGTCGCTTCTTATCACAACCGGCAGGCCGCGCTCGGCAAACAGCCGGCGAAAGACGTCGAAGACGCCCTGTTCGCGCGTCCTTTCAAAGGCTTCGCAGGCGAGCAGGTAGCGTGAAGCCTGGTCGGTGACCGTCAGCGGGTCACAGTATTGACCGTTGCCGAGTTTGAACTCGCCCTTGAAGTCGGCACATCGTAGCTCGTTGGGTAGCAGGGCCTCAGACAGGGCGGTCCCCCGGCCCGGAAGCGCTGTCGTCTGCGGGCATCGGCGACCAGCCCATGCCGGTCTAGAACCGCATGCACCGTGCTTTGGGCTGGCACACGCACGTCGCCGGCAAGCTTCCTGACCAGCAGTTCGCGGATCTTGCGCGCACCCCGGTGCGGCTTGTCCTTGCTCATGCTGTCGCCCTCAAGCAGCCGGGCGACAAATCGTAGACGTTCCTCCATCACCGAAGTCTCTCTCCACGACATCAACACCTTCCGCCAAAACGGAAAGTGTTACCCACCTATCTCTCAGGTCGGGCATCGTTTTGACATGATCGCCTGACGGGGCGCTGCCTTTTTGCGCGATGGCTACCACCTCCGCGCTCGGCGCGCCGAATTTCGCGTCAACAGAATCGAAGTGAGAATCATCGTCAGTCAACGAAACTGATTCTGTAGCGATTGCGCCTGCCGCCCTGGCGGGGGCGCCTACTAGCTATGCCCCATATCTCCGACGAAAGACCGAATCCGGCGAGAAACTGGTTCCAATGTGGCACAATCCACAGCCCCAAGCCGTCGCCAGACGCCGGTAAACTCCCGCAGAATCAGGGGTTTCTTAACAAAGTATAAAGAAACGGCAGGGGCGCGTGCCGCATTTGTGACCTTTCGGCAACAGAGCATGCGGAAGGCTGTCGCAAATACCCCAAACCGGCAAGTTGGTGATTGCGTGACAGTCCCGGTCTTGTATTTTCAACTTCGGAAGCGAGGGCGGTTGATCGTCCGACTTCTTGAAACATGGGGATGGGGCAGGGAACGCTGCTCTAACGGCGAAAAACCCAGACCCGATCGAAACTTTGAATTGGAGGTCAATATGAACATCAAGAGCCTTCTTCTCGGCTCCGCTGCTGCTCTCGCAGTAGTTTCCGGTGCTCAGGCTGCCGACGCTATCGTTGCTGCTGAGCCGGAACCGGTTGAATATGTACGCGTCTGCGACGCTTACGGCACCGGCTACTTCTACATCCCGGGCACGGAAACCTGCCTGAAGATCGAAGGTTACATCCGCTTCCAGGTTGACGTTGGTCCAGACCAGTCTAACCACGGCGACCCTGGCCCTGGTGGCTTTCCGGAAGGCACGTCTGACTGGGACGCATTTACCCGCGGTCAGGTTCAGTTCACGGCTAAGAGCGACACCGAGTATGGTCCGCTCACCGGCGTGATCGTCCTGCAGGCGAACGCCGATGCTGCTAACTCTTCTTTCCAGAACACCAAGCTCGACTCGGCTTACCTCGACATCGCCGGCTTCCGCGCTGGTCTGTTCTACAGCTGGTGGGACGATGGTCTCTCGGGTGAAACCGACGTTCTCGCAAGCCACGAGACGCTGCATAACTCCATCCGTTATCAGTACGAATCTGGCGACTTCTACGCCGGTATCTCGGTTGATGAGCTGGAAGACGGCGCCTACAAGGACGGCGAAAACCCGAACAACGTCGGCGTTGCTCTCGGCCTCGGCGGCAAGGCTGGCGCCTTCACCTATCAGGTTACCGGTGGCTATGACACCGACAACGAAGAAGGCGCGATCCGTGCTATGGGTACGGTTGCAATCGGTCCCGGCACCCTCGGCCTCGCAGCTGTCTGGGCATCTGGCACGAACTCCTACTATGACCAGTCTGAATGGACCGTCGCAGCTGAGTACGCAATCCAAGCCACCGACAAGCTGAAGATCACCCCCGGTGCTCAGTGGTTCGGTAACTACATGGAAAACGAAGCTTCCAACGACTTCTCGAGCGACGACGCTTGGAAGGTTGGCCTGACGGTTGACTACCAGATCGTAGAAAACTTCTACGCCAAGGCTTCGGTCCAGTATCTCGACGGCGACAACATCGACGACGTCACGACCGGTTACTTCCGTCTGCAGCGTGCATTCTAATCTGATCTGACCTCGGTCAATCAGGAGAGCCCGGCTTTCGAGCCGGGCTCTTTTCGTTTGTGAGGAGGCATGCAGGAGCGAGCTCCTCGGCTGCGTAGCCTCTATGCCTCTGCAATGAAGCGCCGGATATGTCTGAAGATCGGCTCCAGATGAAGCAGCGGCGCGTGCCCCTGGCCAGGCGCCTCCAGTACGGCTGCTCGTGGATGTCGAGCCTTCATCCCGGCAAGCGTATCGTCCGAGAGAATATCCGAGTATTCTCCTTTGATCACCATCAGCGGCTTTCCAGCCAATTGGATATAATACTGCCAGAGATCCGGCAGCGGCTTGTCGAAATCAATCATCTGCAACTGGGCGGCGATGGCGGGATCGAAATCGGCCACCGGCCTGTCGTCGACGTCGCGATAGACCGCCGCCGCCATCTCCTGCCAGTCATGCTCGTTAAGGGCAGGGAAATACCGGCCATGACAGGCCTTGAGGAACGCGACCGCCTCCGGCCAGTCGCTTGGGGTGGCGCCGACATCAAGATAGTTGCGAATGCGCTTGAGGCCGCTGGCCTCGATCTTCGGCCCGATGTCGTTGAGGATGGCCGCGGCAATCAGATCCGGCCGCATCTCAGCCAGAAGATGGAGGATCAGCCCGCCGCGCGAGGTGCCGATGAAGATACCGCAATCGATGCCGAAATGCTGGCATGCCGAGATGACATCCCGCGTTTCGACACCGAGATTGTAGTTTGTTTTGTTGGCATCCCTATCGGAGCGGCCTCGCCCACGATAGTCGAGCGTGATGACGCGTCTTGGTGTCGCCGGGTCGGTCGACAAGAGCAGTGCCAGTTGGTGAAAGTCGCGCGAATTCCGTGTCAATCCCGGGAGGCAGATGATCGGCAGCAGGTGCATGATCTCGGGGCAGTAGTCTCGCGCATAAAGCGTCAGTCCATCATCGCTCCGGTAGGTTGCTGTCCGGAAGCCATCGTCTCTTGCCGTATCCACGCTCATCGTCCTTCCGCTTTTCGCGGATACAGATTAGCGAGGCGGGCAGTAATCGCAAATCGCGATTAGGAGGGGCGACCGCCTGTCAGGTCACGGACGATGTCGCTCGGCTGGCCGAGACGTGCCTTGTAGACTTCGTAGTTCTCCATCACCCGCTGTACATAGTTGCGCGTTTCGGGGAAGGGGATCCGCTCGATCCAGTCGACGATCGTGTCGATCGACTGGCCGCGTGGGTCGCCATAGCGGCCGATCCATTCGGGCACGCGCTTGGGACCTGCATTGTAGGCGATGAAGGTCATGATGTAGGAGCCGCCAAAGGCGTCGATCTGTTCGCCGAGATAATGCGCCCCAAGGGTTGCATTGTAGCCGGCGTCCGCCGTCAGCCGGTCCTTGGAATAGGCGATATTGTGGCGCTTGGCGACGGCCTTTGCGGTTCCCGGCAAGATTTGCAGCAGCCCTCGCGCATCAGCCGCCGAAACCGCGGCGGGATCGAAGGCGCTTTCCTGGCGGGCAATCGCGTAGGCGAGGGCCTTTCCGGAGCCCGAGATATTGGCATTCGTCGGAATCACGCCAAGCGGGAATGCCAACGCGGCAACATCGACGCCTCGCGAGTAAGCGATCTTGCCAACCTGCAGCGACAGATGGTGGTCGCCCGAGCGCTCCGCCTGCGCACTCAGGACTGCAAGTTCTCCCGGGCTTTGCAGTTGCTCGGCGAGGGCGAGATACAGGCTCTTGGCCCGCCAGCCGTGGCCGGCCGCATCGAGACGGGCAATGGCCTGTACCGCTTCCCGCGACAGGTAGCGCTCGCGGTCGGCCGTCGTCGGCGACGGGTAACTCACATTCAATGTCTTGCGGCCAAGCTTGTCGCTGGCGAGCTGGCCGTAGAAGGTCGTCGGATAGCTCGCGGCCTTGGCGTAGAGCTCGGAAGCATTTCCAGGTCCGCCGGCCTCGGCGGACCGCCCCATCCAGTACCAGGCGCGCGACACGGAAATCGGTCCATTGGAGAAATCGAGAATCTTGCGGAAATGCGTCTGCGCCGCAGCGGGATCCTGCAGACCGCGCAGCGCGTACCAGCCCGCATGGAACTCGGCCTCGACGATGTCGGTCGGTGTCGTTGCGGCATAGTTGGCAACGATCCCATAGGCGGCCTTGAATTCCCCTTGGTCGACGAGGCCGCGACTGACGATCCGTTGCTCGTTCCACCACTCGCCGGCATTGACCAATTCCTCCCGATTGCGAGGCGCCTTTTGCAGCAGCTTGGCGGCTTCCGCATACTTATCCTGTTTTCGCAGGTATTCGATCCGTGCGAAGAGGTAACCGGCATCACCTTTCCATTGGCCGTCGACCGCGGCAAGAAGCGCGCCAGCGTTGGCCGCCTTGCCTATGACGGCCGCCCAGGCCTTGTAGAGCGATTGAGCCTGACCCATGTCGCCAAAGCGCTTGGCCTGCGCCGCGCGATTGCGATACATCAGGTAATCCATTCGCGCCTTATGATCGGCCGGCGTCAGCAAGCCGGAAAACTCCGCCAGGATCTTATCTTCGGTCGGCTTGTCCAGCGTCTCACCGCGCCAGACCTTGCGAATGTACTTAGCGGCCTGGCTCTGCTTGCCTGTTGCAACGAGTGCGCGCGACAGGATCATCGCGCCGGACGTCGTCTCGGGCGCGGTCTGTCCGAAGGCGGTCAGGACGGAGCTTGGACCAGGGTTTTCGTCGTAGAGGGCGCGTTCGGAATAGGCACGCAATTTCGCGAGCCCTGGCCATCCCTGCAATTCCTGGGACGCTGCTGCGATCTCCGTGGAGGGAATGCCCTTCTGTCCGGAGACCGCTATCGCCCAGGTCAGAATATGGCGGTCAAGCGTCCCGCGCCCCATGCGGTCGCGAATGGAAAGCGCCTGCAGTGGATCATTGTCCGAAAGCGCATCAAGCCCTGACTTCAAATCGCTGTTGACGGGTGTGATGGCCTGGCTGCGCGGAATCGAACCGGTGACGATCGATTCCGGCACCGACGTTTGCGGGACGAAACCGATCGGCTTTACGTCGGGAACAGGGGCGTTCTCATTGGGAAGCGACGACGCGACGCTGCTCCACGCGGCGGCGGTAAAGCCGAGGGCCGACACGATCAGGACTGCTCTCTTCATGGGACACTCACAACGAAAACACGCCCAACCATTTGGCGGGAGCCATCTTAACGAAAGCTTACTAACGCCAGTAAACTTCGTTCAAATTTGCTATCGGAATTTGCCCTAAACCGATCCATGCGCGCTTGTCGCGGCGATTTCACCGCACTATGGTGCCCCACCAATATTCAAGGAATGCGGCCGAAGCGTGAATTTGGCCATGAGGAGTTTTGCATGTTCCAGGGATCCATTCCCGCTCTCGTCACTCCCTTTACTGATGCCGGACAAGTGGATGAAGCTTCGTTCGCGAGCCATGTCGACTGGCAGATCAAGGAAGGCAGTAGCGGTCTCGTTCCGGTCGGCACGACCGGCGAATCTCCGACGTTGTCACATGCCGAGCACAAGCGGGTGGTGGAGCTCTGCATCGAAGCGGCAGCCAAGCGGGTCCCGGTTATGGCCGGCGCCGGTTCGAACAATACGCGCGAAGCAATCGAGCTTGCTCAGCATGCCGAGAAGGCAGGGGCGGATGCGGTCCTGGTTGTCACGCCCTACTATAACAAGCCGACCCAGAAGGGTTTGATCGCGCATTTTTCGGCGATCGCCGAGGCTGTGAAGCTGCCGATTTATATTTACAATATCCCCGGCCGCTCGGTGATCGATATGACACCCGAGACGATGGGCGTGCTTGCCAAGGCACACTCCAACATCGTTGGCGTCAAGGATGCGACCGGCAAGATCGAACGCGTGTCCGAGCAGCGTCTGACCTGCGGCAAGGAGTTCAAGCAGTTGTCCGGCGAGGATGCGACCGCGCTCGGCTTCAATGCCCATGGCGGCGTCGGCTGCATCTCGGTGACGGCCAATGTGGCGCCGCGCCTTTGCGCGGAGTTCCAGGCAGCGTCGCTTGCCGGTGACTACGCGAAGGCGCTGGAATATCAGGATCGCCTGATGCCGCTACACAAGGCAATCTTCCTGGAGCCCGGCCTTTGCGGAGCAAAGTACGGCTTGGCAAAGCTGGGGCGGATGAGCCGCAATGTCCGTTCGCCGCTCGTATCGACGCTGGAGCCTACGACGGAAGCGGCGATCGATGCCGCCATGCGCCATGCCGGCTTGCTGAACTAAGGCAAGCCGCTCGACCTGCCTTCACAGGCGGCCGATGTTCCCTTACATTACAGGGTAAGAGATAAGGGCGCGACAGTCGCGCCCTCAAGCATTTGGAATGTGTCATGGCCCCCAAAGGCAGCGAGCGCGTCGTCAAGAAGATCGTTGCGGAGAACCGCAAGGCGCGCTTCAACTATGAAATCATCGATACTTACGAAGCCGGCCTCGTGCTCAAGGGCACCGAGGTCAAGTCGCTGCGCGAGGGGAAGGCCAATATCGCGGAATCCTATGCCTCGGATGAGGACGGCGAGATCTGGCTTATCAATTCCTACTTGCCCGAATATCTGCAGGCAAACCGCTTCAACCACGAGCCGCGCCGGCGCCGGAAGCTCCTCCTTTCCGGCCGCGAGATCAATCGCCTGAGGGCGGGGATCAATCGCGAAGGCATGACTTTGGTCCCGTTGAAGATCTATTTCAACGATCGCGGCCGCGCAAAGATGGAGTTGGCACTCGCCAAGGGTAAGAAGCTGCACGACAAGCGCGAGTCCGAGAAGGAACGCGATTGGAACAGGCAGAAGAGCCGTCTTCTCAAGGATAATGGCTAGCTATAGCTAGAGTCCGGACCGGTATTTCCACCCGTATATGACGGTGCTGGATTATTTCGCTTAAGCGTCCAGATCGGTTGGCGTCGCGGTTTCGGTCGGCCGCGGTGGCCGCTCTGAGGGATCGCGCCCGATCTCGCTCTTCAAGGAGAGAAGGTCTATGAAATGATCGGCCTGGCGACGCAGGTCGTCGGCAATCATCGGCGGTTGTGTTGCCATCGTTGAGATGACCGAAACCTTTCGGCCCTTGCGCTGCAGTGCCTCGACGAGTGTCGTGAAATCTCCGTCGCCGGAGAAGATGACGAGATGATCGACGGTTTCCGATTGCTCCATGGCATCGATCGCAAGCTCGATGTCCATGTTGCCCTTGATCTTTCGGCGGCCCATCGAATCCGTGAATTCCTTCGCCGGCTTTGTGACGACCTTGTAGCCGTTGTAGTCCAGCCAATCGATCAGGGGGCGAATGGAGGAGTACTCCTGATCCTCGATCAGCGCCGTGTAGTAGTAGGCGCGCAAGAGATAGCCGCGTTTCTGGAATGCCTTCAACAGCTTGCGGTAGTCGATATCGAAACCAAGGCTTTTGGACGCAGCGTAGAGATTGGCGCCATCGATAAAAAGAGCAATTTTTTCGCGTGGATCAAACATCGCGTACCAATCCAATGTGAGCAATCTTGGTGCTTCCGTCAAAATCCAAGGAAACAATGGGTTATGCGGCCGCTTGGAACAATTCTTACTTTATGAACTATTCATATAAGAGAGATTTAGGGCACGATTCGGGATATTCCAAGCAACTTTTGGTGGAAACCCGTTTTCGGTTTCAAAATTCACCGCGTTGCCCGTTGGGGCTTCGCGCAATGAAAACTTGAATTTGTCCGGTTTTAATTGTATCGGGCGTGTTAATCCCGAGATCACGACCGCAAAGGACAGGCAATGGCCCGTGTCACCGTAGAAGACTGCATTGATAAAGTTGAGAACCGCTTCGAGCTGGTTCTGCTTGCCAGCCACCGTGCTCGGCTGATTTCCCAGGGCGCGTCGATCACCATCGATCGTGACAACGATAAGAACCCGGTTGTGGCGCTTCGCGAGATTGCCGATGAGATGCTGTCTCCGGACGATCTAAAGGAAGACCTGATCCACTCGCTGCAGAAGCACGTCGAAGTCGACGAGCCCGAGCCCGATGCGGCGAGCCTCATCGCAGCCGGCGGCGTCGCTGCAGCCGACAGCGAAGAGCAGGACGATCTGCCGGAAACGATCACCTTCGACCAGATGTCGGAAGAAGAGCTTCTGGCCGGGATCGAAGGCCTCGTACCGCCGGAAAAGAGCGACGATTACTAATCGTCAACCTTGCACCATTATAGCTTCGGCATATTATCGCATATCATGTGCGCCAATCCGTGATTGGCGCGCTTTTCGTTTGTAATGGAGTGGTTTCGGGATGATGCGGCAGTACGAGCTCGTGGAGCGGGTTCAGAAATATAAGCCCGACGCCAACGAAGCCCTGCTGAACAAAGCCTACGTCTATGCAATGCAAAAGCATGGACAACAGAAGCGTGCCAGCGGCGATCCCTACATCTCGCATCCGTTGGAAGTCGCCGCCATCCTCACCGACATGCATCTCGACGAGTCGACGATCGCGGTCGCGCTGCTTCACGATACCATTGAGGATACGACTGCCACCCGCGCCGAAATCGATGAGCTCTTCGGCGAGGATATCGGTCGGCTGGTCGAAGGGCTGACTAAGATCAAGAAGCTCGACCTCGTCACCAAGAAAGCCAAACAGGCCGAAAACCTGCGCAAGCTGCTGCTCGCCATTTCCGACGATGTGCGCGTGCTGCTGGTCAAGCTCGCTGACCGCCTGCACAACATGCGCACGCTGGATCACATGTCGCCGGAAAAGCGGGCGCGTATTTCCGAGGAGACCATGGATATCTATGCGCCGCTGGCTGGCCGCATGGGTATGCAGGATATGCGCGAGGAGCTGGAAGACCTCTCGTTCCGCCACATCAATCCCGAAGCCTACGAAACGGTAACCGGGCGGCTCGAGGAACTGTCGAAGCGCAACGAAGGGCTCGTCAAGAAGATCGAGACTGAGTTGGGTGATCTGCTCGTTGCGAACGGGCTGACCGGCGCCATCGTCAAGGGGCGCCAGAAGAAGCCCTATTCCGTGTTCCGCAAGATGCAGTCGAAGTCGCTGTCGTTCGAGCAGCTTTCGGACGTCTACGGCTTCCGCATTCTCGTCGATGATATTCCGGCCTGTTATTGGGCGCTTGGTATCGTCCACACCCGCTGGCGCGTGGTCCCCGGACGCTTCAAGGACTATATCTCGACGCCGAAGCAGAACGACTACCGTTCGCTGCACACCACGATCGTCGGCCCCTCCCGCCAGCGTATCGAGCTGCAGATCCGCACCAAGCGCATGCACGAGATCGCGGAATTCGGTATCGCCGCGCACACGCTCTACAAGGATGGCGCTTCGACGTCAGACAACGATATCCTTTCGCGTGAATCCAATGCCTATTCCTGGCTGAGGCACACGATTGAGGCGCTTGCAGAAGGGGATAGTCCCGAGGAATTCCTTGAGCACACGAAGCTTGAGCTCTTCCAGGACCAGGTCTTCTGCTTCACGCCGAAGGGCAAACTGATTGCGCTTCCGCGTGGCGCAACGCCGATCGACTTCGCCTATGCCGTTCACACCAACATCGGCGACACGACCGTCGGTGCCAAGATCAACGGCCGTATCATGCCTCTCGTGACCCGCCTGGCAAATGGCGACGAGGTGGAGATCATTCGCTCGGGCGTGCAGGTGCCACCCGCAGCCTGGGAAGAGATCGTCGTGACAGGCAAGGCGAGGGCAGCGATCCGACGCGCCACGCGATTGGCGATCCGGAAGCAGTATGCTGGCCTCGGTCATCGCATTCTGGAGCGCACCTTCGAGCGAGCCGGCAAGATTTTCTCACGCGAAGCCATGAAGCCCGCGCTCCATCGCCTTGGCCAGAAGGATGTCGAAGATGCCATCGCTGCTGTCGGTCGTGGTGAAATGTCGTCGCTCGACGTATTGCGCGCCGTCTATCCGGATCATCTGGAAGAACGCGTGACGGCCAAGCCCAGCGGCGACGATGGTTGGTTTAACGTTCGCAGTGCGTCCGGCATGATCTTCAAGATTCCCGGTAAGCCGAAGTCGGGCATTGATGGCACAGACCTCAAGACCGATCTCGACATGGATACGATGCCGATCCGTGGCATTTCGAGCAATGTCGATGTGCAGTTTGCGCCGACAGGCGCCGTACCGGGCGACCGTATCGTCGGGATAATGAACTCTACGGAGAAGGGTAACGCGATTACGATCTATCCGATCCAGTCGCCGACGCTGCAGCGTTTCGATGATCAGCCTGACCGCTGGATCGATGTTCGCTGGGATCTCGATGAGGCCAACAAGTCGCGCTTCCTGGCGCGGATCATGGTCAATGCTTTGAACGAGCCAGGTACATTGGCGAAGCTCGCCCAGACTGTTGCCGGCGTTGACGTCAATATTCGCGTGTTCAACACGGTGCGCGTTGCAACCGACTTCACCGAAATGACGCTCGATGTCGAGGTTTGGGATCTCCGGCAGCTGAATCAGCTGCTTGCCCAGCTGAAGGATCTGGAGTGCGTTGCGACGGTTCGCCGGCTTTACGAGTAAGCCGGCGAAGCCGATCGGCGGGCTATCTGCACATTTTGTGATCGCTTCGAGACCTAAATCGCACTGATATGAGGCTAGATATGCGCACGGCGCATGGCTGCGCCTACCTTAGAGCGTTGGTAATTGTTCCTGCGAGCGCCTATCTTCCAGTCATCAGGAAATGAACAGAAGATGAGGTAAAGAAATGTTTACACCTATCAAGAAGATCGCTCGCGCACTGCGCGCTCCGACTGCCGAAGAACGCGAAATCGCTTACCTGAACGGCTCGTTTGACCGTATCGATCTTGAATATCGTCAGCGTCAGGTTGATCGCGGCCTTTTCCGCGCCCGTTAACATCGGGACTATACTTGAAGGATGAGAGGGGCGTATTGCATATCGCGGCCCCTGGTGAATGCTCAGTCTGCAGTGATCAAATAATGACTGAGATGGTTTGACGCTCTTGTCACGCTAGTGCGGGTTGCACTACATACGCGGCATGTTGTTCCGACGTCGAAAACCTGCTGGATTTCGTGAAAAGCTGCGTGAGTTGTTGTGGCCTCGCAAGGGATTCTTGCGGCCGCTCCGCTACCTCACGATGCGTGTTCTACGCCTGACGGCGTCTCCGCATGCCGTCGCCATGGGTGTTGCCGCCGGGATTTTCGTGTCGTGGACGCCTTTTATCGGCGTTCATTTCATCATGGCCTTCGTGCTCAGCTATCTCTTCTCTGGCAATATGGTCGCCGCCGCGCTTGGCTGCGCGGCTTTCGGTAATCCGTTGACCTATCCGTTCATCTGGGGCGCGACTTGGGAGATCGGCCACCTGCTTCTTGCGCGTCAGGATACGATGCAGGGGCAATCGATCGATCTTGGCGCTCTGTTTCATGAGCTGCATTTCAGCGAGCTCTGGCGACCCGTGCTTGAGCCGATGCTTGTCGGCTCCATCCCACCCGCACTTTTGACCTCCGTCATTGTCTATTTCGCGACCTTCTACACGGTGAGAGGTTTCCAGGCGCGCCGCCGCGAACGCCTGATGGCGCGTGCCCGAGTGCGGCTGTCACATCCAGCGCAGGAAACCGTATGATTATCGGCATCGGCAGCGATCTCATCGATATCAGGCGGGTGGAAAAATCCCTCGAACGCTTCGGCGAGCGTTTTACCAATCGCTGCTTCACCGAGATCGAGCGGGCAAAATCCGATCGGCGTGCCAATCGCGCCGCGTCCTATGCCAAGCGCTTTGCCGCCAAGGAAGCCTGTTCCAAGGCTCTTGGAACAGGCATGGCGCAAGGGGTGTTCTGGAAAGATCTGGGCGTCGTGAACCTGCCGAGTGGCAAGCCGACGATGAAGCTGACAGGCGGGGCGGCCGAGATGCTGCAGTGGCTGCTGCCAGCTGGCCACAAGGCTGCCATTCATTTGACGATAACGGATGATTATCCCTTGGCGCAGGCTTTCGTCATTATTGAAGCGCTGCCGGAAAATGCCCGATCAGCGACGTAGAGTCGCTTTTAATGTTGGCGCCATTGCCGCAATCGGCCGAAGCCGCTAGAGAGAAGCAAACAAGAGTTGCGCCCTTGGGGTGCATTGAAGGAATAAGACTGCGTGTCCGAAAAAGTCGAAACCAAGCCGAACGCCCTCTGGGAAAACATCAAGGTCATCGCCCAGGCGCTGATCTTGGCGATGGTTATCCGAACGGTGTTTTTTCAGCCGTTCACCATTCCGTCCGGCTCCATGATGCCGACACTTCTTGTTGGCGACTACATATTCGTCAACAAGTTCGCCTACGGCTATTCCAAATATTCGCTGCCTTTCTCGCCGAACCTTTTCAGCGGTCGCATCTTTGCGAGCGAGCCGAAGCGCGGCGACATTGTTGTTTTCCGGTTCCCGCCGAACCCGGACGTTGACTACATCAAGCGTCTGGTCGGGCTTCCCGGCGATCACATTCAGGTCAAGGAAGGCGTTCTTTATGTGAACGGCAAGCCGGTTCCGAAGGTGCCGGATGGCACGTTCAATTCCGACTACGCGCAGGACCCGGGCCAGGACGTACCAGTGTTCCGCGAGACGCTGGATAACGGTGTCAGCTACGATACGCTGGATCAGTCCCCGGTTTCGCGTGGCGACAACACCCGCGAATTCATCGTTCCCGAAGGTCACTACTTCATGATGGGCGATAATCGCGACAATTCGCTCGACAGCCGCTTCGATGTCGGATTCGTGCCGGCTGAGAACCTGGTCGGTCGCGCCAGCGTTATCTTCTTCTCGCTCGGCAACGACACCTCGTTCCGCGAGGTCTGGAAGTGGCCGACGAACATGCGTTGGGATCGTCTTTTCAAGGGCGTTGAATGAGCAAGGCGCAGACGCTCTCGGCGGCGGATCGGACACGGCTTGAAGCCCTGATCGGTCATGCGTTCGCCGAGAAAGAGCGGCTGGACCGGGCCTTGACGCATGCGAGTGCTCGCACGCAAAAAGGCGGCAACTACGAGCGGCTGGAATTTCTTGGCGACAGGGTACTTGGCCTCTGCGTCGCCGAACTGCTCTTCCGCACGTTCGGCGCGGCGACCGAGGGTGAACTTTCGGTGCGGCTCAACCAGCTTGTTAGTGCCGATACTTGCGCGGAAGTCGCCGATGAACTCGGTTTGCATCTCTTCATTCGCACGGGTGCCGACGTCAAGAAGCTGACTGGCAAGCGCATGATGAACGTGCGAGCCGACGTGGTCGAAAGCCTTATCGCTGCGATCTACCTCGATGGAGGCCTTGAGGTTGCTCGACGTTTCATTCTGAAATTCTGGGAGAAGCGGGCAGCACGCGCCGACGGGGCGCGGCGGGACGCGAAGACCGAGTTGCAGGAATGGTCGCACGCCAAATTCGGCATCACGCCGATCTATCGGGTTGAAGAACGCACTGGACCGGATCATGATCCGCGCTTCACGGTAACGGTTGAGGTCGCCGGTGTTAAGCCTGAAACGGGCATTGAACGCTCAAAGCGGGCTGCAGAGCAGGTCGCAGCCACTCGGATGCTGGAACGCGAAGGCATTTGGCAGAAATCGTCTGCCGGAAACTGACGGGATAAATGACGGAAGAACACGATATGGCGGATGACGCCGCTGAAACTGCGGGTGCGACTCGATCGGGCTTCGTCGCGCTGATCGGGCCGACCAACGCGGGAAAGTCGACGCTGGTCAATCGCCTGGTCGGCGCCAAGGTCTCGATTGTCAGCCACAAGGTGCAGACAACGCGCGCCATCGTGCGCGGCATTGCGATCCATAACAATGCGCAGGTTGTGTTCATGGATACACCTGGGATCTTCAAGCCGCGTCGGCGGCTCGACCGCGCAATGGTCACATCCGCCTGGGGCGGCGCAAAGGATGCGGACCTGATCATGTTGCTGATCGACAGTGAACGCGGCCTTCGGGGGGATGCGGAAGCTATTCTTGAGGGTCTCAAGGAGGTGCATCAGCCAAAGATTCTCGTCTTGAATAAGATCGACCGGGTCAAGCGCGAAGACCTCCTGGCACTCGCTGCGGCTGCCAACGAGAAGATTGCCTTCACGCATACCTTCATGATCTCGGCCGAGAATGGTTCCGGCTGTGGGGACGTCATGGATTTTCTGGCAAAGACGCTGCCCGAGGGACCCTGGTACTATCCCGAAGACCAGATTTCTGATCTTCCGATGCGCCAGCTTGCGGCGGAGATTACCCGCGAGAAGCTGTTTCTGCGCCTGCATCAAGAGCTTCCCTATTCGTCGCATGTCGAGACGGAGAAGTGGGAAGAACGCAAGGACGGCTCGGTCCGGATCGAGCAGGTGATCTACGTCGAGCGCGACAGCCAGAAGAAGATCGCGCTCGGCAAGGGTGGCGAAACGATCAAGGCGATTTCCTCGGCGTCCCGACGGGAGCTTGTCGAAATCCTTGAACAGCCCGTCCATCTTTTCCTGTTCGTGAAGGTTCGCGAAAACTGGGGCGATGACCCCGAGCGCTTCCGCGAAATGGGGCTGGATTTCCCAAAGTAAAGCCGAAGGCGGCTACAGCATTGTTTCTATAGCAAAAAATAGCCACCGCGCGGGAACAACGCACGGGGTTCGGGAGTTCTTACGGGAAGCGCGGGCCAATTCCGGCGGCGCGCTTTCTTTGAGCACAAGGGCTTGTATGGCGACCCCGCGACCCACTCACTCGTTCAAAACGCCATGCGAGCGCTGTCCGTTGCGTGCCATCGCCGCGTTCAGAGAGTTCAGCGGCGATGAACTTGAGTTCGTTGCGAAGTTCAAAAGTGGCGAACTGGCCGCGGACGCAGGCGCCACGATCCTCGTCGAGGGCGCACACAGTGCGCACTTGTTCACCGTCCTCTCCGGCTGGGGCTTTCGCTACAAGACATTGGAGGACGGCCGCCGGCAAATTCTGAACTACGTGATGCCGGGCGATCTGATCGGTCTGCAGGGAACGATCATGGGGGAAATGCAGCATTCCGTCGAAGCGTTGTCGCCTGTGTCGCTTTGCGTCTTCGAGCGCAATAAGCTCATGACCCTTTACAACAAGCATTCGTCCTTAGCCTTCGACATAACCTGGATTGCTGCCCAGGAGGAGCGCATCCTTGACGAACACCTGTTGAGCATTGGCCGCCGGACCGCGCTCGAGCGTGCCGCGTATCTCATCGCCTTTCTGTTCGAACGTGGTCGGCAACTCAAACTCTTCACTAGCCATGCATCTATCCCGATCACGCAGCAACACGTTGCAGACACATTGGGGCTTTCGATCGTGCACACCAACAAAACATTGAAAAAGCTTGCGAACCGCAATCTCCTCCGCTGGCAAGAGCGGACCTGCGAGGTGCTTGATGGCGACGGCCTCAAGGCCGCTGCCGGCTGGGAGGGCCTCGGAGAGAAGGTCCGTCCGTTCATATGAGACGCGCGAGCGCCATGTCTTATTTAAATGCATCCGAGGCGACGTGGCCCTAAGGTCATCCTGCTATCTTTTTCCTGCTGTGCTTTTTATCGACCCGAAACGAAAAAGCGGCTATGCAAGCTGAGCGCTAAAAAGCCGTCGGCCAATGAGGCATGGGGCGTCAGAGGTGGAAATCCGGGAAATACAGGAGCCGAGCGTCTTGGTTGACACTCAGCGAGGGGCGTGTTGGGTATGAAGGCAAACCGTGTTCTGGTCCTTGAGGACAGTTTGATCATCGCGATGGAGGCCGAGGATATTCTTCGCCAGGTGGGCGTGGAAACGATCGGCATCGCCAGTAGCCTCGAGCAGGCGATGGAGGCGACCAAGAGCGAAATCTTCGATTTCGCCCTGCTGGACGTCAATCTCGGCGAAGTCATGAGCTTCGATTTCGCCCGTCATTTGGCGAGCATCCGCATGCCATTCGGGTTTGTCAGCGGCTATTCCGACACCAGGGACTTTCCCGAAGACCTTCAGAATGTGCCACTGCTCGTCAAACCGTTTGGCGAATCGGCAATGCGCGACTTCCTAGAGAAGCTATTCCCGGCGCGCGCCTGAACGCCTTTTCATGACAGAGCGTCGGCGTTGCGGTAGGATCGAATCGTAGAGTAAAGAGTTCGCTTCCGATGCAGTGGCACGACCGGGCAATCATCTTGGGCGTCAAGCGCCATGGCGAGACCAGCGTCATCGCCGAGGTGATGACGCAGGAGCGTGGCCGCCATCTCGGCATGGTCCGCTCCGGCCGGTCCCGAACCATGCAGCCTGTCCTTCAGCCCGGCAATGAGGTCGAGGTCACATGGCGAGCGCGTCTCGACGAGCATCTTGGCGAATTTCGTATCGAGCCACTGACGCTACGCGCCGCTCGCCTGATGGAAACCGCGACTGCCGTCTATGGCGTACAGGCCATGGGTGCGTTGCTGCGGTTGCTGCCAGAACGCGATCCGCATCCGCATCTCTTCGAGGCGCTTGAGGTCATTCTAGACAATCTCCACAACCCGGCGGATGCGGGCGAGCTTTTTGTCCGCTTCGAGCTCGCGGTTCTGAACGACCTCGGTTTTGGCCTCGATTTGACCGAGTGTGTGGCGACGGGCGTTCGTTCCGATCTTGCTTATGTGTCACCAAAGTCGGGGAGGGCCGTCAGCCGGACTGCAGGTGCTCCCTGGGCGGACAAGATGCTGCTCCTACCACCATTTCTGAACAGTGAGGCAAACCGCGCAGCGGATATCGAAAGCCTCAATGCCGCGTTCCGACTGACAGCATTCTTCCTTCATCGCCATGTCTATGAGCCGCGTGGAGTGGAAGCAGCGGCCGCGCGCGAGGGCTTTGTTCAGGCGGCGCTGAAAGCACTGAAGGCAGCGGCCGCGCAGGACGAGCTGTCGGTCTGACCGACCGTTTATCATTGGTGAAAAATATCATGCAGCGCAGGCGCTTTACGCGCCTCGCTCGTCTGCCTATTTCGATCGCATGCAGCCCCAGCGATCGGAGGAGTAGACGATGCTGACGAAGCCTGATGTGATGACGACGATAAAGCTTTGGAATGATTATGAAATACCCCGGTTGGGCATGGGCTGCTGGGCAATCGGTGGCCCCTTCTATGCCGGCGATACACCGCTCGGGTGGGGCGAGGTCGATGACGACGAGTCCATCGCAGCTATTCATCGTGCAATCGAACTCGGTATCTGTTTCTTTGATACGGCCTCGAATTATGGGGCCGGACATTCAGAGGAAGTGCTCGGCCGCGCGATCGGCAACCGGAGCGAAATTGTCGTCGCGACCAAGTTCGGCTTTGCCACCGATCCCGAGACAAAACAGGCAACCGGCGCCTTCGCTGATCCGGCCTTTATTCGCCGCTCGGCTGAGACGTCGCTACGTAGGCTGAAGCGGGATCGCCTAGATCTGCTCCAATTCCATTTGAACGACTTTCCGCTCGCGCAGTCGGACGAGGTCTTCGAAATCCTGGAGAATTTGCGCAGCGAGGGCAAGGTCGACGCCTTCGGGTGGAGCACGGATTATCCCGATCGTGCGGCGCGACATGCCGACCGCGCCGGTTTCGTTTCCGTCCAGCACACGATGAATGTCTTCGAGCCTGTGCCGGACATGATCTCGGTGATCGAACGGCATGGACTGATCTCGATCAACCGTGGGCCGCTCGCGATGGGATTGCTCAGCGGAAAGTTCCGTGCCGACACCAAAGTCGGTGACAAGGATGTTCGCGGTGCGAGCCTCGACTGGATGGTCTATTTCAAGGACGGCCGGATCGCACCCGAATTTGCGGCGCGATTGGAGGCGGTTCGCGAGCTGCTGAAGTCTGACGGTCGAACTCTCACGCAAGGTGCCCTGGCATGGCTCTGGGCGCGCGCTCCTCGAACCCTGCCGATCCCGGGTTTCCGCACCGTTGCCCAGGTTGAAGAAAACGCCGGCGCGATGGCCAAGGGCCCGCTATCGCCGACGGTGATGGGTGAGATCGATGAGGCGCTTACGCTCCCCGCCTAGGCGTCGTTTCGGATCTTGAAAGCCCAGCCTTCGGGCCTCTCCTCGATGACCTTGACCGGATCCCCGACAGCAATCCGACCGGTCCCGCGAGGGGTGACATTCCAGCCGAAGAGCGGACCGGGTACCCGCCGGTCCGCAGACATCCGAATGCGCCCCATGGCCGGCATCGGATTGGGAACGTCCCGGGATCCGCTTGATTGGTCCTGCGTCGTCATGATGCAGCGTGAGCAGGGCTTGACGAGATCGAAACGAATTCCGCCGATCTCGATGGCGGCCCAGCGGTCCTCCGCCCAGCTTTCCTCGGTGTCGACGACGATGTTCGGCCTGAACCGCTCCATGCCAACGCGACCTTCGCCGTGCGCCTCGAGATCGGCGTTCAATGCTTGTAACGAGCCCGTCGTCGTGACCAGTATTTGATAACCGTCGGTAAATGTAACGGGCGCGCCTTCGCCGGCCCATTCCGTGCTGGCGGAGCGCTCTGCCTGCTGATCGAACAAAACCAGCTTTAAGTCGCGCCCTAGCCAAGTTGAGAGCGCATCGTTGGTCGTATCGTCAGCGACCGCGGCATTGACGAGGGATTTCCAGATCGAGACGTCCATCCGGGTTGTAGCCGCTGGAATGTGTGCCGTCATTTGCCAATCGCCCATGGTGAAATGGAAGGCCGACGATCCGACTTGCACGGCGATACGAGCGAGGTCGGGCAATTCGCGCTGCGTGATGAAGTGTCCGTCGCGATCTGTGATCATCGCCCGCCGGTCGCCGAGCAACCCAAATGCGTCGATCTCCGACGATTGCAGCGCGATACCCCGAGCGCTCTTGAGCGGATAGATGAAAAGGTCGGTAATGCGCATTAAGTGCTCCTAGATTTCGTCCATGAACGCCGCGAGGAATTCGCGTAGTCGTTGGTCGCGTGTCGCCGCAAGCGCGCGCCCGGCTTTTGTCTGAAAGCCATCAGCAAGTTTGAAAAGCTTGGTCTGGAAGTGGTCGATCACATATCGCTTGTCGTCAAGCTCGCGGTCGCTGCCGGCCGGATCGAACGGATCATAGAGCGCTGAAGACATTCGACCGCCGATATAGAAGCACCGGCCCGCGCCGACCATGCCTATTGCATCCAACCGGTCGGCATCCTGCAATATCTTGGCTTCCAGGCTCTCCGGCGTGATGTTTGCGGAGAAGCTATGCGCGATAATGGCATGTGCGACCGCTGCGATATCCTCATGATCCCAGCCAAGCTCGGCGAGTATGGCCGATGCCTTCTCTGCCGCCAGCGCTGACGCTTGCGACCGCATGGGGGAGTTCTTCTCCACGGCAACGCAGTCGTGCAGCAGGACGGCAGCAGCCAGGATCCTTGCATCACCACCCTCAAGTGCCTGGATTCGCATCGCGTTCTTGAAGACACGCAAGATATGCGCGATGTCATGCGAGCCGTCGTCGCTCTCCGACGAATGCGGCCCGAGCTGAATGGCTAGGTTTTCATAAGGAGCGAAAGCTCTCGCCTGGAACATCGGATCACCCCGTTGGAAAGATGCCTCTTCCATAAACGCGGGAACCACGAGTCGCAACGAGCACACTAGAGCACGTCCATTGAACGCGGAATCGGAATTTTGCTGACATGCTTTGTTTGCCGTGATTCCCTGCCTTCGAATCAGGAGGTATGAATGTCACGAGCGTTCAGTGATGATCTTCGCATTCGAGTTCTGGCGGCGTCTTCGGACGGGATGTCTGCGCGTTCGGCGGCTGCGCGGTTTGGGATCGGGATTTCGACGGCCATTGCCTGGATCGCCAACGCGCGACAGGGTCAACTGACCGCGGGCAAACAGGGTCGACGCTCAGGCTCCAGACTAGATGCGCATGAGGCCTTTATCATCGGCCTGATCGATGACGAGAAAGACATCACGCTCAACGAAATGGTCCTGCGCTTGAGTGAGGAGCGGTCTGTCGTGATCGGCCGCAGTGCTCTTGACGTGTGGCTTCGCAAGCGGGGCTGGACCTTTAAAAAAAGACCGCACATGCATTGGAGCAGGAGCGAGACGACCTTTTGAAACGGCGGCAGGCCTGGTTTGATGGTCAGCTCGATCTCGATCCCGCCAAGCTTATTTTTATCGATGAGACTGGTCTCTCCACGAAGATGTCTCGATTACGCGGGCGATCCCAATGCGGCGAACGCTGCCGGTCGGCGGTTCCCCATGGCCACTGGAAAACCATGACCTTTACAGGGGCGCTCAGGCTTTCCGGAATGACCGCACCGATGGTACTCGACGGCCCGATGAACGGCGTGGCATTTTTGGCCTATATCGAGCAGGTTCTCGTGCCGACACTCAGGCCCGGCGACACCGTTATCATGGACAATTTGCCTGCACACAAAGCCGAAGGTGTTCGGCACGCCATCGAAGTTGCTGATTGCAGGCTGCTCTATCTCCCGCCCTACAGCCCCGATTTTAACCCAATCGAGATGCCTTTTCCAAACTGAAAGCGCTTCTGCGGGCCAAGGCTGAGCGCTCCGTCGATGCCTTGTGGGATACCGTCGGTAAAATCGTTCCCCTCATCAAACCGCAGGAATGTGCAAACTACTTCGCCGCTGCAGGATATGACCCGGATTAAAGCGGACGCGCTCTAGGTCGCGCGGGGGCTGGATTGCTCTTGTAGCGACAGGTCCAGCAGGTTCTCCACGTCGGCGGCGGGCCGCGGCGGACTGATGTGATAGCCCTGGATCTCGTCGCAGGCTTCGCGTTGGAGCAGGGCCAATTGCTCGGCGGTCTCCACACCCTCTACGGTGACGCGCATGCCGAGCGCGTCACCGAGAAGGATGATGGCGCGCATGATCGCAAAGGCTTCCTCGTCTTCGGCGATACCGTTGACGAACGACTTGTCGATCTTGATCTTGTCAAACGGGAAACGCCGGAGGTAGCTCAACGACGAATAGCCGGTGCCGAAATCGTCCATGGCGATGCGAACTCCGCTTTGCTTTAGCGCGTGCAGGACAGGCAGCGCCTCATCCAGATTTTCCATCAGCACGCTTTCGGTGATCTCCACCTCCAAGCGGTTGGCGGGAAGTCGTGCTGCAGCGAGAGCTGCGGCCACGTCGGCCGGCAGGTCGCTATCGGTGAACTGGATGGCTGATACGTTAACCGCGACCTTGATGTTGTCAGGCCAGTGGATTGCATCGTGGCAGGCGCGGTGCAGCACCCAGCGTCCGATGTCGACCACCAAGCCCACCTCTTCGGCCAAAGGGATAAATTCCATCGGCGGTACGCGACCCCGTGTTGGGTGGTTCCATCGGACGAGTGCCTCGAAACCGCAGACGCGGCGCTGGCCCAGATCATAAAGCGGTTGATAGTGAAGTTCGAACTCATCCCGCTCAACGGCCGTGCGCAGATCCGATTCCAGCGCATGCCGCGCATCGATTTGTGCTTCCATCTCGGCGGTGAAGAAGCGCTCTCCTTTGCCGCCGTTGCTCTTGACGTGCGAGAGAGCGACCCCGGCATGTTTCAGCAGGGTGTCCGTCTCGGTTCCGTCCTGTGGGCTGATCGCGATACCCATCGACACGCTGAGTTCGACGGCCTTGTCTCCGCGAAAGAAAGGTTCTGACAGTTCACGCCGGATCTGATCGACAAGCGCCATCACATTCCACGGCTGCTGCCGGCCGGACTGGAGAATGGCGAATTCGTCGGAGCCGAGGCGTGCCAGCACATTGCCGCGGCCTGCCGACATGCGGATACGTTCGGCTACCTGCCTCAGGATATTGTCGCCGGTCGAAACACCGAGCGTGTTGTTGATCGATTTGAAGCGGTCAAGATTGAGATGCACAAGAGCAATCGGTTCGTCGGGTTTGCGGCTTGCCAGCGCTGCATCGATGCGTTCCCTCAGGTTGATGCGGTTTGGCAGGCCTGTCAGCTGATCGTGATGGGCCAGATAAGCGATGCGCTCAGCCGCCTTTCGATCTTCGGTGACGTCGGCGTGGATGGAAATATTGCTCCCATCGGGCAGCACGGTGATAACGCTCTGGATGGTGCGGCCGTCTTCCATCACCCATTCGCGGTGACGGATGTGTCCTCCCTCCGCGGTGGCGCCCCGCAAACGGGACATCTTCTTCTCAACGCGCTCGGTGCCGCGGATCCTTGCGATCAAAAATCCCATCGAAGCGCCGGGAGAGGCCTCCTCCGGGCTGATTCCGAAGAGTTGCCTGAAGCGGATGTTGCAGATGATCAACCGCTGCTCTGTGTCGAAGACACTCAGGCCTTGCGGCAGGTTGTCGAGGACGATCCCGAAAAGGCGCTTCTGCTCCGCGAGATCTTCCTTTGTGGCGATGAGGCTCCCCTTCAGTTCACCGTTTTCCTTGGCGAGGCGTTGAGAGCGATCTTCAGCGGCGCGTTTCTTTCCAGCCTGCAGCCGATACGTCTCGACGACAAGAGCCATTAGACGTTGCGCGTTGGCAGACCCGTCCTCATTGACTGCTGTCGTGCACTGTTGCCGAAAAAGGGCCTCAGCGTCCATTTGCGGCAATCTCCACGTCGGCAGAGGGGGGAGCATGAGCGGAGGCGAGGGAACCTGCTCCTAATTTGCAGTTTCGACGCGGCGCGTCAGACATGAAAAGACCTTCTGAAACAATCAAAAAATATCGTCTATGCACTCTTAAAACTCGGTCGGCGATGTGCCAACGTGGCAAGATAATCCGCTGGTCGCATTAAAATTCTATTGCAACGCAAACAAATGTATCGCTGGCACTGTGTTTGAGCTTTTTCGCCCGCAATGCCCGCAAATGCAGGCAATCTGAGTCTGCGCTGCATGTCGCCGATGCGCCTTGATCACACTTTGTCAATCATGGTTAATGGGGTATTAACAGCTTATTGACGCAGTGCGCAAATCAGTTTAACGACGGATTAGTCTTTGATTTTCCCCGTTTCGTATTGCGTACAAACATCACCGAAAAGACGGTGAATGGAGGTTTGTATGAGCCAAGTTTCGTCGATTAGTGATACATCCTATGCGTATCTCGCGACGTTGTCGCGGCTGGACACAAATGGCGACGGCGTGCTGAGCCGTGGCGAGCGGGCGGCTGATGATAAGCCGGGCATTTTGAAGCAACTGAGCGAAGAAGATGGCACGCAGGAATTTGCACGAAAACTCTCGGGCAGCGTGCTTCAGTTCATGATGGCGACGCGTGAGAGCGGAAGCGTCAATTTCTACCAGCAGTCCCAGCAGAACACTTCTTACGATCTGTATAAGAGCACGTACGGCCAATACGATCTCGACGTCGTCGCCTGATGTATCCTGTGTGAATTGTGAAAGCCGGCCCCTCGCGGCCGGCTTTTCTTTGTTGCCAATTCAGGAACAGCTTCACGCCTCGGACGTTGGAAGCAGCGATGCAAAGGAAGGAAGCTCCAATGAAAGCAATTCTCTCGATTGCCGCTCTGACGTTCATTGCGGTCTCTTTAGCCGCGCTGGCTCAGGACAAGCAGACGGCGACCGCGGATTTCGTGGGTGCCGATGGAAAGGCAAGCGGTCGGGCTACTCTGACGGCTGCAGCTAGTGGTGGCGTCCTGATCGAAGTCGAGGTGACTGGATTGCCAGCAAACAAATGGGTTGCATTTCATATTCACGAGACCGGTAAATGTGACGCCGCCGGGCACCATGAGTCCGCTGGAAAGCACTTCAACCCGACGAAAGCCGAGCACGGGCTGCTGTCCGCAAAGGGACCTCACGCCGGCGACATGCCCAATCAGTATGTTGACCAGGATGGCGTTCTGCGGGCACAGGTGTTTGACAGCATGGTCACTCTGGACGGCAAGACCGACGGCATCCGTGGCAGAGCACTGATCGTTCATTCCAATTCCGATGATTATCGCAGCCAGCCCGCAGGCGACGCAGGCGAACGTCTCGCATGCGGTATCATTAAATAAGCTGTTTCTGTCTGATGTCGTTCAGTCAGTGATAGTAGTATCGTTCGGCGTACCATTCGATTGACGCCATTGGCTTATCCGTCGCGATCCATTGCCCGACTCTGCTCGTTTCGAGGAGGTCGGCTGTTGTGTGGTCTTCCAGTCCAACGAATATGATGTTTGTGTTCTCGCGCAGGCGAGGATCGGTGGCAAAGCCCATGCGGCCTTCGTTTCCCATATGCATCAGGCTCATCCTGACATAGAAGAACTCGGCCTGATATTCCTCCATGCCCTCCCTGAAAGCATCAGCAACGTCGATCACCGACTTGTGCGGTCCACTATAGACGGCGATCGTCTCGTTGAGCCCAAATGTCGCTCCGTAGAGCGCGATCGAGCTTGCAGGAACTGGAGTTGTGGCGCCGGTGGTCATGTCCATCTGCTGGCCGAAGAAGCTGGCTTTCCCGACATTCAGGTCGCCGCGAAAGAAATAGGAAAATCGATCACGCGTCAGATAAATCGCCTGCCATCGAAACCGCATATACGCGTCCGATGCGCTGGTTAGGCCCTTGAGCGTTGCCAGACAGCTTACAAACGTATCGCGATAGTTCTGTAGCGACATCGATCAACCTCCTCTAGGAGGTTAACCGGCACCGACTCAAAACGTTCCGGCGGTCGGCTCTTCCGGGTTCAGCGTAAACGGCGCATTTCCGTCCGCATCGACACCCCTGCCAATGGCGCGAACCGAGGCCACCAATCGCCCGCCGCGACCGAGCATGTCGTCACCGATTTGAACGAGCCGGGCATTGGGTGTCGCATAAGGTGAGGCGGCGCGCAGCCGGCGAACCAGCGCGCTGTCGTCTTGTTCGGGGAACAGCGCGAGAGCGGCGATCAAAGCGGCCGCGGGCGAGCGGGATACGCCCATCCAGCAGTGGATGAGAAGAGGTGCACGTTGATCCCAATCGCGCGCGAAATCGATGATCGCTCGAACATGGGTTTCATCAGGCGCGATGAGATTGCCGGTTCCCTTGAAGGCGATGTCGTTCATATTGAGGAGAAGATGCCGATGTGCCTGGATCACCCCAGGCCGGTGGAAGGCGTGCTCATTCGCCATCAGGCTGATCATCTCACGCGCACCATGCCTGACCGCCATCTCGGCGATCCGGGCAAGAGGCGCGACAATGATGATAGTCATGCCCTGCCGCTCCGCATCGCCTCGATTGCCTCGAAGCGCTCGCAAAAAAGGCGCTGCGCCTCGACAGCCGGCAAGGGCGTCATCAGCAGCATGTCTTTGGTGATCCCGCGTGGCTGACCGAAGAATTTCTGCGCCTCCGCCGAGGTGAAGCCGGCAAGCTGTGTTGCCTCGAAGTAGGCGGCGATGGTGTCGGCCTTCTTGATCTTGTCCTTGAGTTCTCGCGTCGGGTGAGGCGGCAGGCCAAAGCGAAGGTGGACGGCTGCTTCCAGCCGCTTTTCGACGGCTTTGTATCCACCGCCGACGACCGACTTGAACGGCGAAATCATGTCGCCGATGACATATTCCGGCGCATCGTGCAGCAGTGCCATGAGACATTGATCGGCAGTTGCTTCATTCAGGCGGCGGAAAATATCCTCGACAAGGAGGCAGTGCTGGGCGACCGAAAAAGCGTGATCACCAAAGGTCTGCCCATTCCAGCGGGCGACCCGCGCCAACCCGTACGCGATATCGCTGACCTCGACGTCAAGCGGAGACGGATCGAGCAGGTCGAGACGGCGGCCAGAAAGCATGCGTTGCCACGCGCGCGGCGCCTTTGTGGTCACGCGCTGGCCTCATCCGTCGCCGACGGGAACGTCAACCCTGTCCAAGCCGGCAGTTCGAGGGTGACGGGCGTCTCGCCCGCCAACAGAGGCGCACCTGTCGCGATGGCCTCGCCGGCACGGTCGATGCGAACGATCGCAAGGCCCCTTCTTCCGGCGACCGAGCCGAGCGCGCCGACCGGCTTGCCCGCGGCAGTGATCTCCGTCCCGGAGGGCGGCAGCGCCGTCGGGGTCGTCACAGTGACGACGCGGCGGCGCGCGGTTCCGCGATGCTGCATGCGCGAGACGACCTCCTGACCGACATAGCAGCCCTTCTTGAAGGAGAGCCCGCCGTTGAAATCCATCAGGACATCGTGCGGGAAGGCGTCCTGGAGCGCATAGTCCCGCCCGGACACGGCAACGCCGTTTGTTATGCGCAACGCATCGTAAGTGTCGGGATCATCAGTGCCGTGCTGCCCTGCTTGGCGGACAAGCGTAACGCCTGCCTTGGCAAAACGGCTGTCGGCTGGTCCGGTATTCGTGCTCTCCCAGGAAACCGTCACGCCTTCGCCCGCAGGCGACAGGTCGACGGCTGCCCGGAGCTTATACATCGTCAGTCGCTTGAGCAGCGCATCCCGCTGATCGTCGTCCGTTTCGATGACGAACCCGTCTGCGTCCCGCCAGATCATGAAGTCGAACAGGATTTTGCCCTGCGGGGTCAACAGCGCACCCGGTCGTGCTTCATCCGCCGCGAGCGCGGCAAGATCCGTCGTGATCAGGTTCTGTAGAAATGATTGTGCCTCCGAGCCGCTGACCCTTATGAGCGAGCGGTTCTTCAGAAATACGGCTGGCATGGCGGCACCTGTCGCGTTCGTTATCGCTCAGAAGTATGTCTTCGCTAATGGGATCGCAAGCCTCAGTCGCCGGCGGTGAAATACTTCCACTTGCCGTCAGGGGTGATCCCCAACCGATAGAAATTATAGCCACCGAATTCCTGCATGTCGGCTAGGTCGCCCGCTGTGACGATGCGCAGCAATTCCACTCGTTCGGGGGGCGTTAGTGCCTTCAGATCCTTCTCGGCGAAATAAGGCCAGACATACATCTCGTCAGCCGTGCCTTGGCCAACGTGGACAAAGCCCGTGGAAATAACGTCGAGCATAATCGCCAGGATCTCATCGCCTTCGGGATCGCCCGAAAGGTCTTTCAGCGCACTGATCGGGTCGTCCGTCGGCTCTCCGACCGTCACCTGGGTCTGGCCGGAGCCCGTGCCGAGTAGGGGGCGCAGGCGCTCGAGGTCGCCGGAAGCGGCAGCTTCGACAATCTGCTCGCGCATCTTCCGAACCGGTTCGGGAACCTTGCTGATATCGTAGATGACCTCGACAGGCTTCGAGTTGTCCAGGGCGCCGGGCGTCTTGTCGTTGCCCTGGCCGGCCTGCGAATTGACCAACGGGTCTGGCATCGGAACGCCGGGCGCGGTTGGGGACGGCGCCGGCTTGTCGCTGCCTTGCGCTGGAGCGCTCTTCTCAGCCTGTCCTGGGGTCTTCTGCAACTCGGAAAGCGCCAGGGCCGAGGTCCCGGTCAAAAAGCTGCTGGCGCTAAGGCCGATTGCAAGCAAAAGCGGCGCGATGGCGGGCCGCGAAGCATTGTCCCTAGCGGTATGCATGAAACTCTCTGTGATCGTTATTGCAAGGTGCGGTTCGGAGAAAACTCGCCGGCAAGCATACGCTCGCGCAAGGAATCCAGCAGCGCCTCGGCACTGTTTTCGCCATGAAGGCGAATGGTCTCACGTAGCGCGTGGATGATTGCTGTATCGGCGATGATCTCAGGTTCGATTCCGTCTGCCATGCCGTCAGCCCAGGCTTCGTTATGGTACTCCAAGGCCGCCTGAGTCTTCTCATGAACGATCATGTCGTCGATGTCATTGAGGCTTGGTTCCATTGTCATTTCCTCAAACTGCATGCCTTACTGCCTAGTTAACAACCTTATCAGCCTTTTCCCAAAACGACACGGCCGGGTGCGAAAAGAGGTTAATTAACCGTTAATTTCCGAACCGTGACGTAATTTCTGTGGCAAGTGTTGCACCTTCGGCACGGTATCGCTCTTCTGCCACGATGGCTGCCTGCGTGCAATCCGTATAAACAGACGCAAAGGCGCGATAGCCACGATTGAAGGCCGCGGTCAGTTGTTCCTTCCGCTGCGGCTCGTCTTTGGCCTCTGAATCAAGCAATTGCTGCATGCGTCCTCGCCATTCGCCGCTGTTTTCCGCCTTGCACAGTGTCCTTAGATAGTGAACCGACCCCAACACTTCGGCAAGCCGGGAGAGCTTGTCGTCATAGGGTACGGTGACCGTTTTTGGCGCATTCTCCTCCGGCAGTGTCGGCGTTGGGCCCTGTGCCCATGCGGGGGCAGGTAGGGCGGCGCTTGCGCACAATGCAAGAGACAGGAACACGCATCGAACGGGAATCATGCACATAGTTGATACCCTGACGGTGACGGGAGCAAGGCGCTTGCTGGAATTTCCACCTGCTTATTCGTTGCTGGACGCCAAGCGTTCGGCACATTCAAGCACGCTTTGAGGGACGGGCAGCCGGCGGATCTCTTCTACGGTGAACCAGCCGAGGTCGGCAGCATCGTCGGCTGCATGGGCGGCGGCCGTGTCGTCTGCCTCGACGCGAAACACGGAAAGGAAGAAGTGGCTGACGACGCTGCCGTCGGCGGCATGTGTCTTGAGGTCATACGTTGCGAAGAGTTGAGGGCTACGAGCTTTTATGCCTGTTTCCTCCTCAAATTCACGCAGCGCGGTTTCCTCGGGCGTTTCGTCAGGCTCGGCCCGTCCTCCCGGGAAGGCATACATATCGGCTGACGGCGGATTGCGCCGGAGCACGAGGAGGAACCGGTTGCCACGCTGGAGGATGGCGGAGGAGGCCGCCTTCGGAATGGAACTCATGGATGCCGCATTGATCTCTATTGGTTGTGCTTGGCGCCGCCTTAGTTCCGCCGGATATTGAGCTCGGCGATTCGAAGGAGCTCTCGTGACTTATATCATCTATGCCGCTGCCGCTGTTTTCGAGATTGCCGGTTGCTTTGCCTTCTGGGCCTGGCTGAGAATGGCAAAGCCCGTATGGTGGTTGGCGCCCGGCATAGTGTCCTTGGCGCTATTTGCATGGCTCCTGACCTTTGTACCAAGTGAGGCGGCAGGCCGCACCTTCGCCGCCTATGGCGGTATCTATATCGTGGCTTCCCTGATGTGGCTGTGGATCGTCGAGAGCCGTGTGCCCGACCGCTGGGACATCGGCGGTGCGTTCGTCTGCCTTTGCGGCACGGCGATGATTCTCTTCGCGCCGCGTGGCTGAGCTGGAACCGAAAGGCCCTAGCTTGACCGCTGCCTGTCGGAGTGCAAAGACAACCTCATGTGTGGACGTTATGCGTTGACGATATCCCCTGAAGAACTCAAGGAAATCCTCGGAATTATGGATCTCGAGGACTTTCCCGCGCGCTACAACATTGCCCCGACCCAGCCTATTCTGGTTGTCGTTTCGGACGAAACGCGGGAAAAGGGCAGCAACCTTCCGGAGCGCAGAGCCGTGCTCGTGCGCTGGGGCTTCACGCCGGGATGGGTGAAGGATCCCAAGCAATTCCCGCTGTTGATCAATGCCCGCGCAGAAACTGCGATCGGCAAGGCGTCGTTTCGCGCCGCGATGCGCCATCGGCGCGTTCTTGTGCCCGCCTCGGGCTTCTATGAATGGCATCGTCCGAGCAAGGAGAGCGGCGAGAAGTCCCAGGCCTATTGGATCAAGCCGCGCGGCGGCGGCGTTGTCGCCTTCGCAGGCCTGATGGAAACGTGGTCCTCCGCCGATGGTTCGGAAGTCGACACCGGCGCGATTCTGACGACTGCGGCAAACGCCGCCATCGCTCCGATCCATGACCGCATGCCCGTCGTCATCAAACCGGAAGACTTTTCGCGCTGGCTGGATTGCAAAACACAGGAACCACGCGACGTGACCGACCTGATGAAGCCGATCGAAGAGGATTTTTTCGAGGCGATCCCCGTTTCCGACAAGGTCAACAAAGTGACCAATATGGGGGCCGATCTGCAGGACAGGGTGACTGTCGAGAAGCCCCCATCGTTGCCTAAGAAAAAGCCGGACGACGGCCAGCTGAGCTTCTTCTAATTCGATAATCCCACCGCTTCATTCTCTGGAAAATCCCATGATCTCCATCTCGGCCGCGCTTGCGGGCTTCTTCCTTGGCGCCTCGCTCATTATCGCAATTGGCGCACAGAACGCGTTCATTCTACGTCAGGGTCTGCTGCGGTCGCACGTCTTCATCCTGTGCCTGATATGTGCGTTATCGGATGCCGTGCTTATTGCTGCCGGCGTTGCTGGGCTCGGAACGCTCGTCGCCCAGTCGCCGACGCTCATTTCGGTCGTGACGCTGGGGGGCGCTATCTTCCTTGGCTCATATGCGGTGATGGCATTTCGCCGCGCCCTTCATCCAGGCGCGATGCAGGCCGGCTCTCCACAGGCAGTGGGCCTGAAAGCCGCTGTGGCAACCTGTCTGGCCTTCACCTTCCTGAACCCGCATGTCTATCTGGACACGGTCGTTCTGCTCGGCAGCCTGTCCGCCGCTTATAGCGGCGCGGACCGTGTGGCCTACGGCCTCGGTGCGGCTACCGCGTCGTTCGTTTGGTTTTTTGGTTTGGGGTACGGCGCTCGGCTGCTGCAGCCGGTCTTTGAAAAACACGCCGCTTGGCGGGTTCTCGACGTCATCATCGGCATTGTGATGGCACTGCTGGCAATCAGCCTGATCGTCCGCTTTTTCGGAGGGGCTTAGGCCGGCTTCTTGATCAGCGGGGGCTTGCTCTTGAGCATCAGTGCCGCCGCAAGGACGGCCTTCAGGCCGAGCGGGCGGTAGTTAGCGCTGAGGTCGGACTTTGCCGGCTGTTCGACGCCTGTCTTCTTCGGGGTCACAATACTCTCCTCACGTGCTGTCCCTAGACTCTTATATTTATTGCTCTTTTGCCTGCAATAGCGACAAAATCGAGGCACCGCATATCAGGAATTATGTATCCGATGCATAATTCGCGAGGCTTGAGTCAGGCATTCTTCGGCAAGGAAGGTCGAGAAATATCAGATGTGGCGGCCGATATCGTCTTCGCCGACACCGGGTTCCTCGATCGTCAGGGTGCCGTATTTGCGCTTCCATTTACGGGCGCCAAAGGGCAGCGTGAGGAGGTATATCACGGCGGTCACGACCATGACTTCCCAGGTGAAACTCGACAGCAGCGCGACATAGAGGACAACGCCGAGCATCACCGGCAGGACCAGATCACGCCGCAGCCTGCTGCCCTCGGATTTGCCGGACCAGACGGGCAGGCGGCTGATGAGCAGAAATGCAATCAGAACCGTGTAGGCAGAGGAGAAATAGGCGAAGGTGCGATCCGTCGTCAGGCCGAGGAAGCCGAGATAGACGGGCAGCAGAACCAGCATCGCGCCGGCCGGTGCGGGCACGCCGACGAAATATTCCGACTGCCACGTTGCCTTGTTCTCGCGCTCGGCCATGACATTGAAGCGCGCCAGGCGAAGGCCCGCCGCAATGGAATAGATCAGGGCGGCGATCCAGCCGATCGAGCGGGCCTGATCCAGCGCAAAGACGTAGACGACAAGAGCGGGCGCGACGCCGAAGTTCACGATATCCGCCAGCGAATCCATTTGTGCGCCGAACTTCGACGTCGCCTTCATCAGCCGCGCAACGCGGCCGTCGATCCCGTCAAGGAATGCGGCGAGAAGAACCATGCCGACTGCAAGTTCGTACCGGTTCTCGAAAGCCAGGCGAATGCCGGTGAGACCCGCGCAGATCGCCAAAATCGTGATGAGATTAGGAATGATGAGGCGAAGCGGAATCTCGCGAAGCCGCGGTCCACGCCCCGAATCATCAGGAGGGCCGTTGGGTTCGAAGGGCGGGAAGGGCGTTTCCATGTCGCTCTCCAGTGCTATTAGCTTCGGCGGCTGACGATCGGGCCCTTGGCTGAGCCGAACTCGGCCAGCACGGTTTCACCGGCGATCGCCGTCTGGCCGAGCGTCACGCGGGGCGCCGCGCCTGCCGGGAGAAATACGTCAAGACGTGACCCGAAGCGAATGAGGCCGAAGCGCTCGCCGGCGTCCAGAGGTTCGCCCGTATTGGCCCAGCACAGGATGCGCCGTGCAACGAGGCCGGCGATCTGAACGACGCCAATCTGGCCATGCTTGGTTTCGATCACCAGGCCGTTGCGCTCGTTGTCCTCGCTTGCTTTGTCGAGTTCGGCGTTCACGAAGCTGCCCGACCGGTAGTTGACGCTGACAATGCGTCCGCGCACCGGGGAGCGGTTCACGTGGCAGTTGAAGACATTCATGAACACCGAGATGCGCAGCATCGGCTCGCTGCCGAGGTTCAGTTCGGCAGGTGGCACGACCAACTGAACGGAGGACACCTTGCCATCGGCGGGTGAGATGACGAGATCGTCATCCTGGGGCGTCATTCTCTCGGGGTCACGGAAGAAGTAGGCGCACCACAGCGTCAGGATCAGCCCGATCCAGAACAACGGCTTGAAGATCCAGCCCAGGATCAGTGATGCGACGAAGAAGGCGGCGATGAAGGGGTAACCTTCCTTGTGCACCGGAACGATCGTGTTGCGCACCGTATTGAACAAGCTCATTTATACCGCTCTCCTAAAGCATGTCTCCCGAAAGCGGGAACCGGTTTCGGCCAAAGACATGCGTGAAAACAAAGAACTAAAGCGCGACAGGCGAATCTGAAAGATCGCGCCGCGCTTCGGCGTTCTTTTCTCACCGCTGGTTACAGGGAAACCGCCGCCGGGGCAATGCTGCGCCTCCCTGACCTCACATCTATGACGGGCTTCTGAACAGCAAAGCAGCCCACGTGCCCTGCATTGAGGTTAGCTCGCCGGCGCAAGCCTGTTCACGACGCCCATGTCGTCGCTCTCGCGGACCTGCTTAAGGTGCTCCTCAGCCTGCGTGGCTTCGCGCTGGCGGTTCCACATCGAGGCATATAGACCATTCTTCTGGAGAAGCGCGGTATGTGTCCCGCGTTCAGCGATCTCGCCGCTTTTCAGAACAATGATCTCGTCTGCGCCAATGACGGTGGACAGGCGGTGGGCAATAACAAGCGTCGTGCGATTCTTGGATACGACATCGAGTGCGGTCTGGATGTCGCGCTCGGTGGTGGTGTCGAGGGCCGAGGTTGCTTCGTCGAGGATCAGAATCGGCGGCGCCTTCAGGACCGTCCGGGCGATCGCAACGCGCTGCTTCTCGCCACCGGAGAGCTTCAGGCCACGCTCGCCAACCTTGGTATCAAAGCCCTCGGGCAGCAGATCGATGAAATGCGCGATGTGGGCGATCTCGGCCGCAGTTTTGACCTCTGCATCGGTGGCCGATGGACGCCCGTAACGGATGTTGTAGGCAACCGTATCGTTGAAAAGGACGGTGTCTTGCGGAACCATGCCGATGGCCGACCGCAAGCTCTTCTGAGTCACTGTCCGGATATCCTGGCCGTCGACCGAGACCGAGCCGCTCTGAATGTCGTAGAAGCGGTAGAGGAGACGCGACAAGGTCGATTTACCGGCACCTGAAGGGCCAACCACTGCGACGGTCTTGCCGGCAGGCACTTCGAAGGAAATGCCCTTCAGAATCGGACGGGCAGGGTCATAGGAAAAATGCACGTCCTTGAAGGAGATGGCGCCTTGCTTGATATCGAGAGGCGTTGCATCGGGGGCATCCCTCACTTCCGCCTTGACCTCAAGGAGATCGAACATCTGTTCGATATCCGTCAGCCCCTGGCGGATTTCGCGATAGACGAAGCCGATGAAGTTCAACGGGACGGAAAGCTGCAGAAGCATAGCGTTGACGAAGACGAAGTCGCCAACCGTCTGCTCGCCGCGTTGGACAGCAAGCGCCGACAGGATGAGCATCACCGTCGTGCCCAGTCCGAAAATCACGCCCTGGCCGAAGTTGAGCCAGCCGAGCGAGGTCCAGACATCCGTGGCCGCTTTTTCGTAGCGTTCCATCGACCTGTCAAAGCGCCGGGCCTCCATCTCCTCGTTGCCGAAATATTTGACCGTTTCGAAGTTGAGGAGCGAGTCAATCGCCTTGGTATTGGCGTCGGTATCGCTGTCGTTCATCGCGCGGCGGATGGCGATGCGCCAGTCGCTGGCGCGGATCGTGAACCAGATATAGGCCCAGACGGTGAAGGCGGTGACGGCAAGATAGGAAAAGCCGTAACCCCACCAGAAGATGATGGCGGTCAGCAGAAACTCGATCAGCGTCGGAACCGAGTTGAGGATCGTAAACCGCACTATGGTCTCGATGCCTTTGGTACCGCGCTCGATGATACGGGATAGACCTCCGGTCTTTCTCTCCAGATGAAAACGCAGCGACAGTTCATGCATATGCACGAAGGTCTTGTAGGCCAGCTGCCGAACTGCGTGCTGCCCGACGCTGGCGAACAGTGCGTCGCGCAACTGGTTCAAGCCGAGTTGGATGAGACGGGTGAGGTTGTAGGCGATCACCAAGGCGATCGCGCCTGCAAGCAGGTCCGGCACTTTGCCGGCCAGGTCCATCTTCCCGTTCAGCGCGTCGGTCGACCACTTGAAGAAATAGGGGACGAGCAGCAGCACGAACTTGGAGACAAGCAGATACACCGAAGCCCAGACCACTCGCATCTTGAGATCCGTTCGACCGGCCGGCCACATGTAGGGCCAGAGATTGAACAGTGTCTGCAGGAGGCTGGAATCAGAGACTGTCTTGTTGTTTGCCATGCGAATCTCCCGCCGAAAGGCGCTGATGGCGCTGCGTTGCCGACAGATTTGGGAGCGGCGGAAATGCCGAAACGGCCTCGCCGAACATGATCGTCGTCACCGCCATATAGGGGTTGGCGGGAGCAATACAACAAATGGACGCTGCAGGAAAAGAGCGGCCGGACATGATCTCTGTCCAGCCGCTCGATTAGGGCATGATCGCCTTAGAGGTGCCCACCCGAAAGCCGCTTGCGGTGAAGCTCTTCAGCGTTCGGCAGGGCATCCTTGGGAAGACCGAAAATCTGGCCTGGCAAGATGCGGTCCGGGTTCGTGATCTTGTCCTCGTTGGCGACATAGATCGTGGTGTAGCGGACGCCGGCGCCGTAAATGCGTCGCGAAATCTGCCAGAGCGTATCGCCGCGGCGAATGATGACCGTCTCGTTGCTCGGGGCAAGCGGTGCCTGCTCGATCGTCGTCGGCCCGCTTTGAGTTCCTGCGATTTCGTTTGTCGCCGGTGCACTCGGCGCAGGACCCGTCAGCTGGGCTATCTCGCCGCCGAGTTTGCCCAGCGCCTCGCCGACGGACTTCGCATCCGTAGGCAACGCCTGCAGCGTCTTCAGTGCACCCGCTGCGGCTTCTGCTACCGTCGAAGCCTGATGCTTGACGTCGGCTGTGGCGTCGACCGCGGTGCGGAAGTCCACGATGGCCCTGAGGGCAAATTCGTTGGCGGAGCGGGCTGCGGCGAGCTGTTCTGCTCCCGGCACCTTGCCGTCGGCAAAGAGCCCGCTGAGCAGAGCAAAGGCCTTCGCGGCATCATTTTTCAGCTTTCCGAGCGCACCCTCATCAAGTGGCACCATCGCCGCCGGGCTTCCGGTCTGCGGGGTCGCGCCCTGTGCGGCAACCGTCACCTGATTTCCTGCCGGACGGTTGAAGTTCACCGAGGCACGAACGGCGACCTTGTCGGCGTCGTCGAGAACGTCGACGCGGATCTTGTGGTCGCCAACTGCAAGCGGCATCACGCCGTCGACAACGAAATGACCATCGGGACCAGCTTTCGCTTTCCCGATCAACGTGTCATCTGCATAGGCGACGACATTCGCCAAGGGCTTCGCCGTGCCCGCGACAAAGATCTTGTCGCCTTCGATCTCAACGGCGCTGACCGCGACGTCGGCGGCAGTACCAGGCTGCGCTCCAGCGGCTGCGGGCGCGCTCGCCACATCCGTCGAGCTCGGCGCTTGGTTGGTATTGGTTGCAGGTTGGCCCGAAGGCGCAGTGGAGGCAACTTCGGCATTCGGCTTGGGTGCGGTGATGATCCGGCTTGCCGTACCGGGCTTGGAGACCATCGCCAGCAACTCGGAACCCTTGCCATTCTTGGGGACGGATACGGTTGCGACTTCTTCCGATGTCGTGGCTTTGCCATCCTTGCCGGTGGCTCGCAGGACGAGCTGGTGATCGCCAGGGACAAGCGGATTGTCGAGCACCGCGACAAAATCACCGGTCGGACCGACGTCCGTCGTGGTCACGACTTTGTCCCCATCCATGATTTCAAGCTTGCTGTTCGGTTCGGCCGAACCGGCGATAACCGTCGAGCCATCCGGCTCTACGCGCAGCACGTCGAAGGTTGGGAGGTTGTTGGCGCCTTCCGCGGGGGAGGCGGCCGCTGACGCTTGGCCGGCCGGCGATGTCGAATCAGGGGAGCCGGTCAGCGCCGCTTCAGCCTTCGCAATTGCCGCTGCAGCATCTGCAATGTTTTCGGGCAGGGCCTTGATGGTCGTCAGTGCATTCGCTGCGCCATCCTTGGCCTTCGTGGCGGCGGCCGCTGTAACCGGGTTCGTGCCATCCGGGATCGCAAAGTCCGCGAGCGCCTGAAGCGAGGTCGTGGCCTTCAACTTGGCCGCTTCGAAAACCTCCTGGGTCGGGCCCTTGCCGTCTGCAAAGAGCGCCTTAAGTTCCGATATGGCTTGGCCTGCCTCTGAAGCAAGGCGACCAACTTTCTGGGTTGTTTCGGCGTCATCTGGGGCCGACGGGCGTGAAGTCTTTGCGGATTCGGTGACAGTCTTCTTCACTTCGGAGCTGGCTTGGTTTATCGCGTCACCAACTTTGGCAGCGTCTCCGCCGATGCGGGGCATGACGAAAAAGACCATCAAAAGAATTGCGACTACAAGCACTGCAAGAGCCAGCAAGCCGGCACGGTTTCTCATCATCACGTCTCCCCAGGCGGCAATCTTGCCGGACTTCCTAAAATTGCTAGCGATTCCCGCCGCTTTGCACAAGCAGTCAAAGTAGCCGAGCAAATGTAAGACGCAGGTTTTCCGTCATTTTTCTTGACTGAGGGCAGAGAGAATAGTTGTTTGCCCCTATGACAGATCAATCTCATTCCATCCGCTCCATTTGTGTTTACTGCGGTTCGCGACCGGGCAGCGATCCCCGCCATATGGCAGCCGGCCGCGCGCTGGGTAAGGAAATCGCCGAGTACGGCCTGCGCCTCATCTATGGTGGAGGCACCAAGGGCATCATGGGGGCTGTGGCGAGCGGCGTGCTTTCGAACGGTGGTCAGGTAACCGGCATCATCCCCGAGTTCCTGATCGACATGGAGGCTACGCGCCATTCCCTCGGCCAGCTCAATGAATTAATTGTAACGCCTGACATGCATACGCGCAAACACGCGATGTTCGAGCGCTCCGATGCGTTCGTAGCTCTTCCTGGTGGCATCGGTACGCTGGAGGAGATCGTCGAGATCATGACCTGGGCGCAACTCGGCCGTCACGAAAAGCCGATGGTGTTTGCCAACGTCAATGGTTTCTGGGATCCGATGATGGAGCTCATGCGGCATATGACGGACGAGGGCTTCGTCCACACGGCCCATCGCGTCCAGCCGCTCGTCATCGACGACATCTCCGAAATCATCCCTGGTATCATGGCGCAGGCGGCCGAAATTGCATCGGCCGACCGTGACGGTGAAGATGCCGTGATCTCGAAGATGTAAAAGCCGGACTTAGCCCTCCCGGCTCCCTTTGAGCATCGCCCAGCTGTAGAGGAACAGGCCTGCCCAGATCAGCGGGAAGGCGATCATGCGTGCTGTGCCAAGAGGTTCGTGGAACACGAAGATCGCTATCAGGAAGATCATCGTCGGCGCGATGTACTGCATGATGCCGATGGTCGAAAGCCGTAGCAGCTTGGCACCATTGGCATAGATCATCAGCGGGACGGCGGTGACGACACCGCAACCGAGCAGCAGGCCCGTATCGGCCCAGCCGGTGCGATAGAAGTGCCCTTCGCCGCTGCCGAGTTCGAGATAGAGAATGTAGAAGAACGCCGGGATGCTAAGGATCAGCACTTCGAGAAAGAAGCCCTGGTTTGGGCCGAGTGGCAACGTCTTGCGGAACAGCGCATAGAGACCCCAGGAAATCGTCAGCGTCAGCGATACCCAAGGAACGCCGCCGCCGTCGAACGCCAGCACCACGACGGCAAGGCCGGCCAGCGCAATCGCCGCGATCTGAATGCGGTGCAGCCGTTCCTTCAAGACCACGGCGCCGAGGAAGATGCTGAACAGCGGATTGATGAAATAGCCGAGTGCCGCGTCAAGCGAATGACCGCTGCCAATCGCCCAGACATAGGTGCCCCAGTTGACGGTGATCAGCGATGCGGTGAGAGCCGCCATCGCCATCATGCGTGGTGAGCGCAAGGCCGTGCGGATATCCTGCGTGCGACCGAGGACGATCAGCACAAGCCCTGCCAGCGGCAGGGACCAGACGATACGGTGGGCAATGACTTCTGCCGGCGAAATATGAGCGACGGCCTTCATGTAGATCGGCAGGAAACCCCAAAGGAGATAGGCCGTCAGCGCAAAGGCGAAACCACGCGGACTGTCTTCGTTCTTGATAACAGGAACGCTTGCATTGGCGGACATCGAGTGTTTCCATATTTGGTCTTGTTATCGACCCGCTTAACCTAACGGACGTGAATAGGCCAATTCATTTCGGTGAACGGATGCTGGCCGATCGCGACGGTGAAGACCATGGACGAAGAGGCTCTTGCGAATTGCCGCAGAGAGTTTGCCTTCCGCGTGCTGGCTAAGGAGGGCGTGCAGGGCGACGACGCTCTGCTGCGGGCCTTCGCGACGGTGCCGCGCGAGCGGTTCCTCGGGCCGCCGCCGTGGAAGATGGCGGGGTGGGGCGGCTATGTCGATGCCTCGGGAGATCCCTCCGTCGTCTATCAGGACGTACTGTTTGCGCTTCAGCACGAACGGCATATCAACAATGGCAGCCCGAGCCTCCACGCCCGGGGGATCCACAAGCTGGCGCTCCGCCGGGGGGGCACCGTCTGTCATGTGGGCGCCGGCAGCGGCTACTACACGGCGATCATCTCCCTGCTTGTTGGCAGCAGCGGCCACGTTACCGCCGTTGAATTCGACGGCGAACTGGCGAGACGGGCAGAAGAGAATCTCCGCGACTACCCGAACGTTCATGTCGTCCACGGCAATGGGATCGAGTGGCCGCGTGAGCCGACAGATGCCGTCTATGTGAATTTTGCCATTCACTTTCCAGCTGAAGCCTGGGTGGAGCGGTTGAGCGTCGGCGGTCGGCTGATTCTGCCGCTGGGTGTCCCTGACGTCGACGCGGCGGGGCCGACCGGGCTTGCTTCCTACGCTGGCTTCTTCCTGTTCCGCCGCGAAGACCATGGTTACGCGGCCGAATATCTGGGACCTGTCGCGTTTGTCTGGGCGGATGCCGTAAAGGGTGGGTTCGATAGCTACAGGCGGCTGGAGGCCGCCTTCTACAAGGGCAGCATGGAGCAGGTCCGCGCCCTGCGCTGGAAGACCGCGCGGCAGGGCAAGGAATGGTATTCGGAGGCGGATTGGGGCCTCGTCCTCGGTGGGTGAAACCTATTCGGCAGCGATCTTGCCGGCTAGCTGCCGATTCTTCATCAGCTTGTAGATCACCGAGTCCATCAGCGCCTGGAATGAGGCGTCGATGATGTTCTCAGATACGCCGACCGTCCACCAGCGAACGCCGTCGCTATCCGTGGATTCGATGAGGACGCGGGTGATGGCCTCGGTGCCGCCGTTGAGGATACGCACCTTGAAGTCGGCCAGAACCAGATCGTCTATCTCGTGCTGGTATTTGCCGAAATCCTTGCGCAGTGCGAGGTCGAGAGCATTGACCGGACCGTCGCCTTCCGCGACCGACATGATCGTCTGCCCGTCGATGACGATTTTCACGACGGCTTCCGAGACGATCTTCACGCGGCCATGGGAATCGAAACGGCGCTCGACCATGATGCGGAAGCCCTCGATCGAGAAGAATTCCGGGATGGTTCCGAGGGTGCGGCGCGCCAACAGTTCGAAGCTCGCATCGGCGCCCTCATAGGCGTAGCCGGAAGCCTCTCGCTCCTTGACCAGTGCGATCAGGCGGTCGAGCTTGGGGTCATCCTTGCCGACTTTTATGCCGCGCCGCTTCAGCGCGTTGATGAAGTTCGCCTTTCCACCCTGATCTGAGACCATGACCTTGCGGAAATTGCCGACGCTATCAGGCGTCACGTGCTCGTAGGTGCGGGGATCTTTGAGTAGTGCGGAGGCATGGATGCCCGCCTTGGTCGCGAAGGCCGAGGCGCCAACGTAAGGCATCTGGTGATCGGGTGAGCGGTTCAGAAGCTCGTCGAACGCATGCGACAGGCGTGTCAGGTTGGTCAGCCGCTCGTTGTCGATGGTCGTCTCGAAGCGTTGTGCATAGGTCTCCTTCAGCGCCAGAGTCGGGATCAACGTCACGAGATTGGCATTCCCGCAGCGCTCACCGATGCCGTTCAGCGTGCCCTGGATCTGACGAACCCCTGCCTCGACGGCTGCCAGCGAGTTGGCGACTGCTTGGCCGGTATCGTTGTGGGCATGGATCCCAAGACAGTTCCCCGGAACGCCCGCAGCAATTAGGGCCTCGACGATGGCGCGGATTTCCGGCGGCTGCGTGCCGCCATTGGTGTCGCAGAGCACGACCCAGCGGGCGCCGGCATCGTAGGCTGTCTTTGCACAGGCGATGGCATAGGCTGGATTTGCCTTGTAGCCGTCGAAGAAATGCTCGCAATCGACCATCGCCTCCTTGCCGGCGGCGACGGCGGCCTTGACGCTTTCGGCAATGCTCTCGAGATTTTCCTCGTTGGTACAGCCGAGCGCGACCTTCACGTGGTAGTCCCAGCTCTTGGCGACAAAACAGATCGCGTCGCTCTTAGCCTGCAGCAGGCTTGCCAAGCCGGGATCGTTCGAGGCTGAAATGCCGGCGCGCTTCGTCATCCCGAAGGCAACGAAACGGGCCTGCGTCGTGCGCTTCTCGCTGAAGAAGGCGGTGTCCGTCGGATTTGCGCCGGGATAGCCGCCTTCGACGTAATCAAGACCGAACTCGTCGAGCATGCTTGCGATCGCAATCTTGTCCTCGACGGAGAAGTCGATGCCGGGGGTCTGCTGCCCGTCGCGGAGCGTCGTGTCGAAGAGGTAGATCTTTTCGCGTGTCATGATGGTCGTCCTGTCGGCCTTGTGGCTCGTTATTGCTTTCCGGCGAATTTGTCCGTGGCGCGGATCAGCTTGTCGAGAATGCCTGGCTCCGAATAGGCGTGTCCGGCGCCCTCGATCAGATGAAACTCCGCCGTCGGCCATGCCTTGTGCAGCAGCCAGGCATATTTCGCCGGGCATGGCATATCGTAGCGGCCGTGCACGATGACACCGGGAATGTCCTTCAACTTGTAAGCATCCCGCAGCAGTTGGCCTTCGTCCATCCAGCCGGCATGGACGAAGAAGTGGTTCTCGATCCGGGCAAAGGCATAGGCGAAGTCGGCGTCCTCGAACTTGCCGCTGGTCGACTTCTCCGGCAGCAGCGTGATGGTTTCGCCCTCCCATATGCTCCAGGCTTGGGCGGCCTCAAGGGCGACAGCCCGGTCCGCCCCGGTGAGCCGGCGATTGTAGGCCAGCATCATTTCATGGCGTTCTTCCGGCGGGATCGGCGCAATGAAGCGCTCCCACTTGTCGGGGAACATTGCTGACACGCCGAACTGATAATACCAGTCGAGCTCGGCCTTGGTGAGCGTATAGATGCCACGCACGACCAGCTCGGAAACGCGCTGCGGATGCGTCTCGGCATAGGCAAGCGCCAACGTCGAGCCCCACGAGCCACCGAAGACCTGCCACTTTTCCACGCCTGCCATCTCGCGCAGCCGCTCGATGTCCGCGACCAGATGCCAGGTCGTGTTGGCGTTGAGATTGGCGTGCGGCGTGGACTTGCCACAGCCGCGCTGGTCGAACAGCAGCACGTCGTAGAGCGCGGGATCGAAGAGGCGGCGGTGGCTCGGCGAGAAACCGCCACCAGGTCCGCCGTGCAGGAACACCGCCGGCTTTGCTCCCGGTGTGCCCGAACGCTCCCAATAAATCCTGTGGCCATCGCCGACGTCGAGGTGGCCGGAAGCATAGGGTTCGATTTTGGGATAGAGGGTACGGAGCACTTCAGTCATATTTTGACGCCTTCGGCTGGCCAGATTGCAGTATCGTGATCGGGGTGCTGGAAGGAGATGATTGCCTCCTGCCGTGCATAGAAGTCCGGGTCCTTGTGAACGGGTTGGTCGAAGATCGTCTCGACCCAGGGAATGCGTGCGTCGTGGTTGACCTGGATCTGCGGCGCCAGATCACTGCGGTCGTCGAACGTGCCAATCGCGAGCTCGAGGCCGCCCGGGTGGCGGTAGGTCATCGGTGTGCCGCAATTCTTGCAGAAGCCGCGCTCGATGTTGATGGAAGACTGGAAATAGCTGGGCTCGCCACGCGTCCACTCCATGCCTTCGTCAGGTGCGGTCACAAGCGCGGAGAAGAAGCCGCCGAATTGCTTCTGGCACATGCGGCAGTGGCAGATCGAAGGGCGGCCTAGCTTGCCGCTGATGCGGAATCTGACTGCGCCGCACTGGCAGCCGCCGGTTCGAATGGGTTCGCTCATGCTAAGGCTCCGCTTGGCCAATGGGTTGTGTCGTGATCAGGGTGCTGATGATTGCTCGCGGCAATCGCGTTTTCACGCTCGGGCGTTTCTGGTTCCGGCTCGACAGGCAGGGTGTCGAGCTCGTGAAACCAGCTCATCTTGCGTCCGGTGTTCGATTGCATCACCGGCTTGACGCTATCGGGATCGTCCAATGAACCGAGCACGATGTTGATGAAGTCCGCATCCGGAACATCATAGAAAAGCGGTGTCCCGCAGTCGGCGCAAAAGCCGCGGCGCACGATATCGGACGAGTGAAACCATTTGGGCTCACCGCGCGTCACGGCAAAATCCCTTCGCTTTGCGGCCGCCAGCGGCATGAAATAGTTCCCGGCTGCTTTCTGGCACATGCGGCAGTGGCAAAGGTGCGGATAGCCGAGTTCGCCTACGGCACGGTAACGAACCGCGCCGCACTGGCAACCTCCGCACAGAGCCACAGCCGTTGTCACGGATTTTTCTCCTCAGGCCATGTGCTCGTGTCGTGATCCGGGTGCTGGTAGGAGACGATGTCGAGCACGAACGGTGCTGCTTCGGCGTCCTCTTCGGTCTGGCGAACCGGCAACTCATGCAGGTGATCGACGAAACCGATCTTGCGTTCGGTGCCATATTGGATGACCGGCGGCAGGGCAGATGGATCATCGAAGGCGCCGGCTGCGACCGCCATTCCATCCGGCGCCTCGTAGGTCAGCGGCGTGCCGCAATCGGCACAGAAGCCACGCTCGACCAGGTTGGACGAACGGAAGCGCTTGCGCTCGCCGCGCGTCCATTCGAATTCGGCGCCGCGCACGGAAACCAGAGGTGCGTAGTAGGCGCCGAATGCCTTCTGGCACATGCGGCAATGACAGATGGAAGAATCCTTCAACGTTCCGCGAACCCGGAAGCGGACCGCGCCGCACTGGCATCCGCCTGTGTAGGTGTTCATCTCTTCAGCTCCCACTTGGTCACTCGTTCGCCCGTGGCCGGATCCTTGCCGTCCTTGAGCTGGATGCCCTCGGCAAGCAGCGTCTCACGGATCTTGTCGGCCTCGGCGAAGTTCTTCGCCTTGAGCAGTTCCAGCCGCACCTTGACCCGCCGGTCGATTTCGATGGCGACCGCTTCGTCGATCTCAGTCTTCTCGGGCAGGACACCGAGCAGGGCGGCACTCGCGGCGAACGTCGCGTGATCGCCGGACTGGGCAAGCGCATGCAGTGCCTGGATTGCCGCTACCGTGTTGAGGTCGTCGGCCAGGGCATTGACGACTGCCGCGTCGGGCTGCACACCCGCAGCATCCGCTGCCGGCCACTTTGCGAGCAGGCGCTCGGCCTCCTCCAGACGCTTGACCGAAAAATCGATCGGCTCGCGATAATGGGTCATCAACATCGCAAGGCGCAGCACGTCGCCCGGCCATTGCCGGCCACCGAACTTTTCGGTGTGCAGCAGTTCGTAGATGGTGACGAAGTTGCCTTCGGACTTCGACATCTTGCGGCCTTCGACCTGCAGGAAGCCGTTGTGCATCCAGACGTTGGCCATGACCTTGGTGCCATGGGCGCAACGCGACTGCGCGATCTCGTTCTCGTGGTGCGGGAAGATCAGGTCGAGGCCGCCGCCGTGGATGTCGAAGACCTCACCGAGGTAGCGCTCGCTCATGGCCGAGCATTCGATATGCCAGCCCGGGCGGCCGCGGCCCCAGGGGCTCTCCCAGCCGGGCTCGCTGTCGCTCGAGAGCTTCCACAGGACGAAGTCGCCGGGATTCTTCTTGTGCGCGTCGACGGCGATACGGGCACCGGCCTGCTGTTCGTCGAGATTGCGCTTCGAGAGCTGGCCGTAATCCACCATCGACTTCGTGTCGAACAGCACTTCACCTGATGCCTGGTAGGCATGGCCGTTGGCGATCAGCTTTTCGATGATCTCGATCATTTTGGCAATATTGTCGGTGGCGCGCGGCTGGACCGACGGCTCAAGGCAGCCGAGCGCCTTGGCGTCATCGAGGAACTGGGTCTCGGTCTTCTGCGTCACGGCGCGGATGGCATCATTGAGCGGCAGGCCGGGATAGTCGCGCAAAGCACGCGCGTTGATCTTGTCGTCAACATCGGTGATGTTGCGCGCATAGGTGACGTGCTCAGCCCCATAGACATGGTTCAACAATCGGAAGAGCACGTCGAAGACGATGACCGGGCGCGCATTGCCGATGTGAGCGAAATCATAGACGGTCGGGCCGCAGACATACATGCGGACGTTCTGCGGATCGATCGGCGCAAAGGCCATCTTTTCGCGTGTCAGCGTGTTGTAAAGCTTCAGTTCCGGCTTCTTAGTGTCTGGCGCGCCGGCCATATCTACTCTCCCAAATGCAATGATCCGAAAAAAATCTGCCACCGGCGGGCCGGGGCGTTTCTCATCTTGGACTTTTCAGGAGACGAAAACGGCCAGGCCAGCGAGCGCGCTAGCGAATAATCTTCCGGCAGATAATGCAGATAACCGTTTTCATGGCGGGTTTTATGGCGCGGGAACCGGGTTTGGTCAAGGGGGTGAGAAGCGACCCGGCGCGAGCCGGAGCAATCGATCCAGTGAATCGATTGCAGCGCCGAACCTCTGGCCCGTCTCCGAGGATGAATCGAGATTCCTGCGCCATTTTCGGAGCGCAAATCTCATTTAGAAAATTGCGACGCCGCTGAAGAACGGGGGAAATAGTGCACAGGTTGACATACGGAATAATCGGTGCGGCAGCAATTTTCCTTGTCGTATCTGCTACATACTTCGCATACGATTTCGGCATGGTTCGCTTCAACAATCCATCCCTTAGTAAATATCCAATCCAGGGTATCGACGTCAGTCATCACCAAGGCGACATCGATTGGAACAGGGTCGCGGCGCAGTCGAACGTCCGTTTTGCGATCATGAAGGCGACCGAAGGCGGGGACCACCAAGATTCCCAGTTCGCCGTGAACTGGCAATTCGCGAAAGATGCGGGCTTGGTACGTGGCGCATACCATTTCTTCACCTTCTGCCGCCCAGGCAAGGATCAGGCACGGAATGTTTTGGCAACCGTACCTAGAGAACAGGGAACTCTGCCAATCGCCGTCGATCTGGAGTTTGTCGGAAATTGCAACAAGGTCCCGACGCTGGAGGAGATGGCAGCGGAGGTGAACGCGTTCTTTGCTGAACTGAAAAGCACCTTTCCGGAGAAACCGATATTCTACGTCACCCAGGAGTTCTTTGATCAATATCTCAGGGGCAACGAATCCCGATTCCCCGAACACTACCTGTGGCTTCGAAGCGTGTTCAAAGAGCCTCGCCGGACCGATTGCGGCGATTGGTCAATCTGGCAGTTCGCCGACAACGGCACGCTGGACGGCATTCAAGGTCCTGTCGACCTCAACGCGCTTTGCCCATCGGAAACAGGTTTCGCGCATCTGTTCCCGGCCGTGGCGGCGAAGTAAAGCGCGCTTACTCCGGCAGCCGGTAATCGACCAGTTTGTTTTCGCGGACGAGGAAGAGCTTGCCGGTCTCGGTTACGTCGGGACCGACCAGCGGCAGGATTGCCTTGGCGACTTCGGAGGGATGCGGCAGCGTCTCGGGATCTTCGCCCGGAACGGCCTGGGCGCGCATGGCCGTGCGCGTCGCACCCGGATCGACACTGGTGATGCGAAGCGGCGTGCGTTGCGTTTCGCCGGCCCAGGTGCGGGCCAGCGCCTCGACGGCAGCCTTGGAGGCGGAGTAGGGGCCCCAGAATGGGCGACACTTGTGCGCAGCACCGGACGAAAGAATGACGGCGCGGCCGGCCTCGGAGCGCGACAGCAGCGGATCGACGGAGCGGATCAGCCGCCACGTCGCGGTAACATTGATGGTCATCACCTTCTCGAAGGTCTTTGCCTCGATATGCCCGATCGGCGAAATCACGCCGAGTATGCCGGCATTGGCCACGAGAATGTCGAGCTTGCCCCAGCGCTCGAAGATCGAGGCGCCGAGCGCGTCGAGCGCGTTCATGTCGGCGAGGTCGAACGGTACGAGGGTGGCTGAGCCGCCGGCTGCCTTGATAGCATCATCGAGATCCTCGAGGCCGCCGACGGTACGGGCGCAGGCAATCACATGTGCCCCGGCCTTGGCCAGTTCCAGCGCCGTGAAATACCCGATGCCGCGGGATGCGCCGGTGACGAGCGCGATCTTGCCTTCAAGGTTGATAGTCATGGTCCCCGGTTCCCCCGTAGCGGAAAAAGTAAGGGGCGCAATAAGCGCCCCTTGGTCAAATGTCAAAGCGAATGGCTGTCAGCCGTTGGTCGCCAACAAGGAAACCTTGCGGCCCATCGTTTCGCCGTCCTTGTCGAGAAGGCGGGTCGGATAATCGCCGGTGAAGTAGTGGTCGGTGAACTGCGGGCGGGCGTCGTTACGGTCCTCCCCGCCGACGGCGCGATAAAGGCCGTTGATCGACAGGAACTGCAGGGAGTCGGCGCCGATATATTTGCACATGGCTTCGAGGCTGTCGTACTGGTTCGCCAACAGTTTCTCGCGGTCCGGCGTGTCGATGCCGTAGAAATCGGGATAGTAGATCATCGGGCTGGCGACGCGGATATGCACTTCCTTAGCGCCGGCGTCGCGGATCATCTGCACGATCTTCAGGGAGGTAGTGCCGCGCACGATCGAATCGTCGACGAGCACGACGCGCTTGCCTTCGATCATCGCCCGGTTGGCGGAATGCTTAAGCTTCACGCCAAAGGCGCGGATCTGCTGCGTCGGTTCGATGAAGGTACGGCCGACATAGTGGTTACGGATAATGCCGTATTCGAACGGGATGCCGCTCTCCTGTGCATAGCCAAGCGCAGCAGGCGTGCCGCCATCCGGAACGGGAACGACGACATCAGCCTCGACAGGAGATTCCTTGGCTAGGTTGATGCCCATGTTTTTGCGGGCGACATAGACGCTGCGGCCGCCGACGACGGAATCCGGACGGGCGAAGTAGACATACTCAAACAGGCAGAGACGCTCCGGCTGGCCGTTGCCAGCCTTGCGAGCGTCGATCGAGATCGAACCATCAGGCTGGATTTCGCAGATAATGACTTCGCCGTTCTCGACGTCGCGAACGAACTTCGCGCCGATGATGTCGAGCGCGCAGGTCTCCGAGCAGAAGATCGGCTTGCCGTCGAGTTCACCCATGACGAGGGGACGAATGCCGGTGGGATCACGCGCCGCGATGAGCTTCGTGCGCGTTATGGCGAGCATCGAATAACCGCCCTCCATCTGGCGGATGGCGTCGATGAAGCGGTCGGCGGTAGAGGTGTAGCGCGAGCGCGCAATGAGGTGGAGAACGACTTCCGTATCGGAGGTGGACTGACAGATAGCGCCACCGGCGATGAGCTGGCGACGAAGCGTCAGGCCGTTCGTGAAGTTGCCGTTGTGGGCGATGGCGATGCCACCGACTTCAAGTTCCGCGAAGAGCGGCTGCACGTTGCGGAGCGCTACTTCGCCGGTCGTTGAATAGCGATTGTGGCCGATCGAGATGTTGCCGGGAAGGCGGGCGAGGGTGGTCGGGTCGGTATAGTGATCGCCGACCAGGCCCATATGTCGTTCGGAGTGGAAGCGCAGTCCGTCGAAGGAGACGATACCGGCTGCTTCCTGCCCGCGATGCTGGAGGGCATGCAGGCCGAGCGCCGTCAAGGTAGACGCATCATCATGGCCAAGAATGCCGAAGACGCCGCATTCTTCGTGGAGGGTGTCTCCATCGAATTCATCATTGAGCGTCAAGGAATGAGACTGGTTCATCGATGCGGGCCTTTGCTCTCACAAGAATGGATCGGCTTTCCATAGCATGATGCCGTAATCATGCGTTTTAAACGGCTGAGGCCCGGCAGAGCGGATGCCCGGCCGGACCTTTATTCACGTTCCGCTCAAATGGCAATTGCCAGGTGGCGGGTCAAGCTGTTGAACACTGCGTCAATTAGACGGCTGCTGTGCACCGGTTGCAGGGGCGGGCGCTGCATCTTCGGCTGGCGCCGCCTGGTCGGATGCCGGCGCGCTGCCGCTCTCAGTATTGCCGCCCTGCGGCTGAATTTTGTCCATCACGCTCGCGCGCACCATCTGCGCGAATTCTGCCGGCAGTACGGACTGCAACTTGACCACCATCGAGTCCAGGAACGGCTTCGACTTGGCGTTGTTCACCCAGGCCGGGCGGTGATCCACGTCCACGAGCCAGTTCCAGAAAGCGACGGCGACGACGAGAAGAAGTATGCCCCTAGCCGCGCCGAAGAGAAAGCCCAAAGTGCGGTCCAGAGCGCCGATCCGGCTGTCGATGATGAAGTCTGCGATCTTCATGGTGATGAAGGAGATCACGATCAGCGCGATCAGGAACACCACCGCGGCCGAGCCGACGATCGCGATACGGTCGTCATCCGTGTACTTCTTCGCGTAAGGCACGAGGTAGGGATAAAAATAGTATGCGGCGGCTGCGGAGCCGCCCCAGCTTGCGATCGAAAGAACTTCGCGGGAGAAGCCGCGTACCATTGCAAGTACGGCGGAGAAAAGAACGACGCCGATGACAATACCGTCGAAAATCGTAATGGGCATATAAATTCAACTCCAGGACCGCCGTTTATCTACGGCTTGGTCGCGCCTCATTGCGTGCATCCTATAACATCACCGATGCTGGCGATGAAAGGATCAAACCTCTTCTTCCACACGTCGCAGAGCACCTTTCGACCCGGCAATACGTGCAACCAGGTCCGGAAGGCTCTCGATCTCGCTCCAGCGACCGCCGGAACCCTTCGGCAGGTCGGCTGACGCCGAGGGAAGCAGCGCGGCAGAAAAGCCCAGCTTCTCGGCTTCTTTGAGGCGCTGGGACGTATGTGAAACCGGCCGGACGGCGCCCGACAGGCTGACTTCGCCGAAATAGACACAATTGGCCGGCAGGGCAATACCGGCAAGCGACGAAACCAGTGCCGAGGCGACTGCGAGATCGGCGGCCGGCTCCGAGATGCGATAGCCGCCCGCGATGTTCAGATAGACGTCGTGCTGGCCAAGCCGCACGCCGCAATGGGCCTCGAGTACGGCAAGGATCATCGACAGCCGCGCCGAATCCCAGCCGACGACGGCGCGGCGAGGGGTGCCGAGCGATGTCGGCGCGACGAGCGCCTGCACTTCGACCAGGATCGGGCGCGTGCCCTCCATTCCGGCAAAGACGGCAGCGCCCGGCGATTTCTCGTTGCGTTCACCAAGGAACAGTTCGGAGGGATTGGCGACCTCTCGGAGCCCCTTGTCCGACATTTCAAAGACGCCAATCTCGTCGGTCGGCCCGAAACGGTTCTTGACCGTGCGCAGGATACGGTAGTGATGGCCGCGATCGCCTTCGAAATAGAGGACGGCATCGACCATGTGCTCGACGACACGCGGGCCTGCGATCTGGCCGTCCTTGGTGACGTGACCGACGAGAACCATCGCAGCACCAGTCTGCTTGGCGAAGCGGATCATCGACTGAACGCCGGTGCGCACCTGGGTCACGGTTCCGGGAGCGGATTCGGCAAGTTCACTCCAGAGCGTCTGGATGGAGTCGATGATCACAAGATCCGGCCGCTTGCCTTCCGCCACAGTTGCCAGAATGTCCTCCACGTTGGTTTCCGCGGCGAGCAGCACATCGGTATCGGCGGCCTGCAGACGCTGCGCCCGCAGCCGTACCTGCGCGACTGCCTCTTCACCCGAGACATAGATGATCCGATGGCCGCGGCGCGAAAGGGCCGCCGCCCCCTGCATCAGCAGCGTCGATTTGCCGATGCCGGGATCGCCGCCGATCAGCACAGCCGAGCCGCGCACGAAGCCGCCACCAAGCGCCCGATCCAGTTCGGAGATGCCTGTGTGGATGCGCGGCGCTTCCTCGATTTCTCCTGACAGCGTCGTCAGCGTGACCGGGCGGCCCTTTTTCGGCGTCTTTGCCGGTCCACCTCCGATGCCGCCCATTGGGTCTTCCTCGACGATGGTGTTCCACTCGCCGCAGTTATCGCACTTGCCCGCCCAGCGATTATGAACCGCGCCGCAGCTCTGGCAGATGAATTGTGTCCTGGCCTTCGCCATCAATCATGCTTTCGGTTGGATGGTAGCTAGCGCGTCGCATCGAATCAGTTGGACTGCTCAAATAATCATTCGCGGCACCGATCAAAACTAATGATTTCCCTATCAGGGGCTGCGGTGGCACTTGTTCTCCACTATCTTGGAGGCCACGAGATGCTGGACTATTCGCTCGCGCACTGGATTGCGTTCTTGACCGCAGCGGTTCTGCTGAACCTGTCGCCAGGCCCTGACATGGCTTTCATTCTCGGCCACACCGTCAAGAGCGGGACGAAGACCGGCTTTGCCGCGCTCTTCGGCATCTGGACCGGCGCCTGCCTGCATGTGGCCATGGCGGCATTCGGCCTTTCCGCGATCCTCGCCGCCTCCGCGCTGGCCTTTTCGGTGGTCAAGTGGGTCGGCGCGATCTACCTCGTCTGGCTCGGCATTCAGGCATTGCGCTCGAAGGGCGAGGGCGGTCTGGTCAATGCGGCGAAAGACGTCCTGCCCTGGAGCCGTGTCTACAGGCAGGGCATCCTCGTTTCGCTTTTGAACCCGAAGGTCGCGATCTTCTTCCTCGCCTTCCTGCCGCAATTCGTGGTCGAGGGCGCTGGACCGACCTGGCTACAGCTGGCGGTCCACGGCGTACTCATCATTGTCGTTGCAGCCTTCATCGAGCCGCCGCTCATCCTGGCGGGAGGGCGCCTCGCCGATCTCATCAAACGCAGAAAGAGCATCGGCCTCTGGCTCGATCGCGGCCTTGGGGCGCTGCTGGTGGCACTCGGCGTGCGGCTGGCGCTAACGACGCGCTAGGTCCTTAGTCTTCCTCGTACAGGTAACGCCGTTCGTGCCGAAGGCCGATGCTGGTCAGGATTTCGTAGCCGATCGTACCCGCCGACCTAGCGACATCGTCGACGAGTACGTTCTTTCCGAACAGTTCCACGTAATCGCCTGCGCGCACTGCGTTTTCCGGAAGGTCGGTGATATCGAAAATCGTCAGGTCCATGGTGACGCGGCCGGCAACGGGAATCTTCCGGCCAGCCACGAAGCCGTAACCTCCCTGCGGTACGACCTGGCGCAAGGGGACACCACCGCTCGACTGACTTCGCAGATATCCATCGGCATAGCCGGCCGACACGATGGCGAGCTTGCTGTCGCGGGTCAATCGCATGGCGCGGCCGTAGCCCACGGACTCGTCCGCCTTGGCCGTGCGAACCTGAAGGACCCGGGCCTCGGCGGTCACCACCGGCCGCATGGGGTTCGCCATGCCGTTGACGGCTTCGCCGCCGTAGATCGCGATGCCGGGGCGCGTCAGGTCAAAGTGGTAATCGCTGCCGAGGAAGATGCCGGCGGAAGCCGCAAGGCTTGAATCGATACCTTCATAGGCGGCGCTAATCTGCCGGAATGATTCAAGCTGTTGCCGGTTCATTTCCGAGGAATCGTCATCGCTGCAGGCGAGATGACTCATGACGAGCACCGGTGCAAAACTTGCCGGACGCGAGACGTCGTCGGCAAGCGCGATCGCCTCGTCCACGGAAAGGCCCAGCCGGTTGAAGCCCGTGTCGACGTGGAGCGCGCAGGGATAGTCGCCGTATTCGGCGAGCACCGCCATCCAGAAAGCGAGTTGTTCTTCCGACGAGATCACCGGCACGAGATCGTTTTCGAAGAAGCGCCGCTCCGTGCCCGGCCAGATGCCGGAGAGGACGAAGATGCGCGCATCGGGGGCATAGGGCCGTAGCGTCACGCCTTCATCGACGGTGGCGACGAAGAAATCGCGCGCGCCCGCCATAAACAGCGCTTCGCCGGCGTCTTCGATGCCGGTGCCGTACGCGTCCGCCTTCACGACCGCGGCGGCCCGGGCCTTGCCGGAGCGTCGCGCCATGTCTTTCCAGTTTTCCGTCAGTGCCGTCAGGTCGACGGTCAGCCGCAGGCCGGCGGAGTCGAATGGATCTTCATCTTCGAAACTATCAACAAAATCAGTCATCGTGCTTCACAAAGGTAGGGAGGGTACTCGTCGCGTGGCAGTCTAGAGATCAATAAGGCAAAGTAAACGCAAGCCAAGGAGATATCGATCTTGCGATCACTTTTGTTCAAGACGCAGAGGCGCGCCTGAAGTAGGCTGGTTCGATGGAGAATGTATCGCAGAAAGAGGCGGCCGACGCGATGCCGCTGGCCGGTCTCGAACGGGCGCGCTTCTGGCGCGACCGCAGATTCCGCAACATGGAATGCCTGAGCGCAAGCTTTCTGACGCATGAATATGCGCCTCATGCCCATGACACTTTCTCGATCGGCGCGATCGAAAGCGGCACGCAGATCGCGACGATGAAGGGAGTCCGGGAGGAGACGGGCGCAGGCGACCTGTATCTCATCGACCCAGGCGTCGTGCATGACGGCGTCCCGGGCGGCGAAGGGTATCGCTATCGAATGATCTATCCCGATACCACGCTCTTCGTCGATATCCTCGAAGACGTGACCGGCAAGGCCTTCAACGCCACGCCGTCCTTCCCGAAGGAGCTTCTCAACGATCCCGAGATGGCCGCGGCCTTCCATGCGGCCCATAGCGTGCTGGAGAGCGGCGCCGGAGCCCTGGAATCGGAGGAAGGGATGTTTCGCGTGCTTGCGGCAATCTTCCAGCGTTACGGCAGCACGATCGTCGTGCCGGTGGATACGAAGGAGCGCACCGCGGTTGGTCGCGCTCGCGACTACCTGACCGACAATTTCGACAGTGACATCGGGCTTGACGAATTGGCCGATGTCGCAGGATTGAGCCGCGCGCATCTCATCCGGGCGTTCCGTCGCGAATATCACATCACCCCGCATGCGTTCCTGACCGACAAGCGGGTGCGCGAGGCGCGCAAATTGTTGCAGGCGGGACAGGCGCCCGCCGATGTGGCGATCCAGTGCGGATTCGCCGACCAGGCGCATTTCACCCGACATTTCAAGGTGCGCACCGGTGTTACCCCGGGGCAATATCGCGCGGGCTGATCACTTTCGTTCAAGACGGTCGCGGTGTGGCGGCTTACAGCTCCGGGCTCTGGCAGTTCTGGAGGTTCCAATGCTCACTCAAAGACGACCCATCGGGGACTTTCTTGACGGCGCGAAGGCAATTCTGCCGCTCGTCGTCGCCGTTGTTCCGATCGGTCTCGTCTTCGGCGCGGTTTCGGTCACGAAAGGCCTGTCGGCGCTGGAGGCGACTTTGATGAGCGCGCTCGTATTCGCTGGTGGTTCGCAGTTCGTCGCGATGGACATATGGACGTACCCGGCTAGCTGGGCAGGCGTCGGCTTTGCCGCACTGCTCGTCAATATCCGCCACGTCCTGATGAGCGCATCCCTCGGGACGAAGATGCAGGCCTTCTCGGGCTGGCGAAGATATGCGGCCATGCTGTTCCTCGCCGATGAGATATGGGCGATCGCGGAATTCCGAGCAGGCGTTGCGCGCTTGACGCCTTCAAGGTTCGCAGGCATCGCCATGCCGTTCTATCTGGCTTGGGTCGCCTCCACGCTGATCGGCGCCTCTCTCGGTGCGTTCCTAGGCGACCCCGCCGCCATCGGGCTCGACTTCGCCTTTCCCGCGGTCTTTGTCGTGTTGGCGATGGGGTTCTGGAAGGGCCGCGAGACGGGTTCGGTATTGGCTGCGAGCGCTTTAGCGGCCGTCCTGGTTCACCAGTTCGTGCCAGGTGTCTGGTACATCGCAGCCGGTGCGCTCGCCGGACTTGCTGCGGCGCTGTGGACGGTCAAGACAAAGGCGGTTGCGGCATGACCCTGGAGATAAATACGCTTCTGGCGATCCTCGCCATGGCGGTGGCAACGGTGCTGACCCGCATGAGCGGCCTGCTCCTCATTCGCCACGTCGCCATGACCGAACAGACCCGAACGGCCATCGAGGCTATACCGCCGGCAGTCCTGATGGCGGTGATCGCGCCCACGGCCTTTGCGACGGGCTGGGCCGAAACGGCTGCTTGCCTCGTGACGGCGCTCGCAGCGCGCCGCCTGCCGATGCTCGCAAGTGTTGCCGTCGGCGTGGCTAGCGTTGCCATCCTGCGAGCTGTCGGCTTGTAGATTGAGTATTGTGCTGACGGGAAGGGTCCCGTCAGTGCTCTTCGTACTGGATGAAGGAGGGGTCGGCGAGATCCGCAAAGCGCGTGAACTCCGACTGGAAGGCGAGCTTTACGGTGCCGGTCGGTCCGTGGCGCTGCTTGGCGATAATGACATCGGCTGTGCCCTTCACCTTGTCGAAGAGGGCTTCCCATTCCGCATACTTCGGATCGTTGGGATCACGAGGCTCGAGGTTCTTGACGTAATATTCTTCACGAAACACGAAGAGCACCACGTCGGCGTCCTGCTCGATCGAGCCCGATTCACGAAGGTCGGAGAGCTGCGGGCGCTTGTCGTCGCGGCTTTCCACCTGACGCGAAAGCTGGGAGAGCGCGATGATCGGGACGTTCAGCTCCTTGCCGAGCGCCTTCAGGCCGGTCGTGATCTGGGTGATTTCCTGCACGCGGTTTTCGCCCGACTTACCCGAGCCGGTCATCAGCTGGATGTAGTCGACCACCAGGCAGTCGAGACCGCGCTGGCGCTTCAGCCGGCGGGCGCGTGCCGATAACTGGGCGATCGAAATACCGCCGGTCTGGTCAATGTAGAGCGGCACCTTCTGCATCATCATCGAGCAGGCGACGAGCTTTTCGAAATCGGCATCGTTGATGTCGCCGCGGCGGATCTTCGAGGAGGAGACTTCCGTCTGCTCGGAGATGATACGGGTGGCGAGCTGTTCGGACGACATTTCAAGCGAGTAGAAGCCGACGACGCCGCCCTGCCTTGCCTTCGTGCTGCCGTCCGGCTGCACCTCGCCCTCGTAGGCGGCGGCGATGTTGTAGGCGATGTTGGTGGCGAGCGAGGTCTTGCCCATACCAGGACGTCCGGCAAGCACGATCAAGTCGGAGCGCTGCAGGCCGCCCATCTTGCCGTCTAGCGAAAGAATGCCGGTCGAGATGCCCGAAAGACCGCCATCGCGTTCCTTGGCGACGGCGGCCATGTCGATCGCCAGCGCCACCGCGTCGTTGAACGACTGGAAGCCACCGTCATAGCGGCCGTTTTCTGCGAGTTCGAATAGACGACGCTCGGTATCCTCGATCTGCGCCTGCGGCGGCATGTCGAGCGGCGCGTCATAGGCGATATTGACAACATCTTCGCCGATCGTGATCAGCGCGCGGCGCAGTGCCAGGTCGTAGATCGCCCGGCCGTAGTCCTCGGCGTTGATGATGGTGACCGCTTCACGGGCAAGGCGTGCGAGGTATTCGGAGACCGTCATGTCGCCGACCTTCTCGTCGGCCTTCAGGAAGGTCTTGATCGTCACCGGATTGGCGATCTTGCCCATGCGGATGATGTCGCCCGCGACTTCGAAGATCTTGCGGTGCAGCGGTTCGTAAAGATGGATCGGCTTCAGGAAGTCCGACACCCGGTAATAGGCGTCGTTGTTCATCAGGATCGCGCCGAGAAGCGCCTGTTCGGCTTCGATATTGTTGGGTGCTTCCCGGTAGTGCTGCTCCGCGGGAGCAACGGCGGCAATCTTTCGAGCGACGTCGTTCATCGTAATCCGTTCTGTCTTCTTCAGCTTCGGGTGTGGCGCGCGCAGGCGACAAAATCAAGTGAGGAAGCGAGGTCCCTTCCACGCCACCGTCGATACCGGGAGGCTTTGCCCGTTGTTCGACTTCTCCACAGCCGCACTTGCTGTCGGTACAAAAATACCGAAAGTGTCACCTGCGGAACACGGCCAGAAACGACTCACTTCCATCGTGCCTCACGTGGTAGTGTAAGCCCGCCGGGCGAGACTTGCACCCGAACAGAGGCCGCCGCCTCTTGAAAAAGATCGGAAAACAATATAGATAGCAAAGATATAATTAGTACACTAACAAAATAGGACTGAAATATATGGGAAATCCCGTTCTCGGACGTGAGCTCATCGAAGATCTTGCAGCGTTCAATCGCAAGCTCAGGGCCGTCTTCGACAAGATAGTGCGGGAGCGCAATATGACGTTGCCGCGCGCCCGCGTCTTTTTCACGCTCAACAAGAAGGACGGGATCAACCAGCGAGAACTGGCCGACAGGCTGGAGCTCGAGACGCCAACGCTCGTCAGGATTCTCGATGCGATGGAAGGGCAGGGCTTCGTCCAGCGGCGCGTAGCCGGCTCCGATCGACGCGCCAAGGAAATCTACATCACGGAAACCGGCAAGGTCGTGGCCGGCGAGATCGATGACATCGCCGTGAAAGTGCGGGCTCAGGTCATCGCCGGTATTCCCGAAAATGATCTGAAGACTACTTTGGACGTGATACGGGCCATGCAAGCCAACCTGCAGGGCATTCGCGGAATTTGAGGTCCTGCCAATGAGCCTCGCCGAGACCGCCAACGACAATGTGGCGCCAAGGCCCGCCGAGGCGGCGAAGCCGGACGCGCAACAGCAACCGCCACCGGCAGCGGGCGTGCCGATGCCGGCCTGGAAGATGCCGCTCTACATGGGGGCCTCGGTTCTGCTTTTTCTGACGCAGGGCCTTGGCATGAACCTGCTGACCGCCAACATCTATCAGCTGCAAGGCTCGTTTTCCGCGACCACTACTGAAATATCCTGGCTCTCGGCGGCCTATATGGCACCTTACGCCAGCATGTCGATCGCACTCTTCAAGATCCGTACCCAGTACGGTCTTAGGCGTTTCGCGGAACTCGGCATTATCTGTTTCATCGTTGCGGCGGTGCTCAATCTCCTCATCACTGACCTGCATTCCGCGATCGTCGTGCGCGCCCTGAGCGGCATGGCAGCTGCACCTCTTTCGACGCTCGGCTTCCTGTACATGCTGGAACCGTTCCCTCAGGAAAAGAAGCTCTCGCTCGGGATCAGCTTCGCATTGATGAGCACGCTGTTTGCGTCTCCCATCGCGCGCATCGTCTCACCCTCGCTGCTGCACTTCGGCGGGTATCAGGCGCTCTATATGTTCGAGATGGGGCTCGCGCTCATTGTCTTTCCTATCATCTACCTACTGCCGCTCACGGCGCCGCCTCGGGCAAACGTCATTCAACGACACGACATACTGAGCTATCTCCTGCTGGCGGTCGGCTTCGGCTGTCTTGCCGTTGTACTGACGCTGGGCCGGCTCTATTGGTGGTTCGAGGCACCCTGGATCGGCGTCTTGTTGGCGGTATCGGTCGGCTCGCTTGCACTCATGCTGGCCATGGAGCTGCCGCGCACCAGTCCCCTGATCGATTTCCGCTGGCTGTTCTCGGGCGCCAATATGCGCATGGCGGGCGTCCTGCTTCTTTTCCGCTTCGTCTCCTCGGAGCAGTCGTCAACGGCCGCCAACTTCTATCAGCAGCTCGGGCTTCTGAACGATCAGACAGTGACCCTTTATGCGATCATCCTTTTCGCCTCTTTGGTTGGTGGGCTTTTTTGCGCGTTTCTGATGACGACACGCTATGTCGAGACTGCCCATGTGCTGGCGCTCGCCCTCATTGCTGGCGGCGCCTTTCTGGACAGCCAGTCGACGAGCCTGACGCGACCGCCTCAGATGTATCTGAGCCAGGCGATGGTTGCCGCGGGCGCGGCGATGTTCCTGCCGCCTGTCATGGCGAACGGCTTTAAGGCCGCCATCTCCCGGGGCGGGCAATACATCGTCAACTTCCTGGTAATCTTCGTATTCACGCAGAGCATTGGCTCGCTCTTCGCCTCCGCGATGCTCGGAACGTTCGTGACAATCCGGGAGAAGTTCCACTCGAATGTGCTCGTCGAGCATATCCTGCTGCAGGACCCGATCGTGGCGCAGCGCATCTCTCAGTTGAGCGCGGTGTATGGCAAGGTCCTCGGCGACAAGATGCTGCTCAACGCCGAAGGTCTGGTGCTGCTCGCTCAGCAGGTCAGCCGCGAAGCTTATATTCTCGCCTACAACGACACTTTCCTGGTCATCGGCTTCTCCTCCGTCTTCGGCCTGATGGTCATTCTTCTGCATCAAGCGTGGCGCCGGCTACCTTGGCCACGGACAAGCCAGCCCGATGCAACGCCCGCTCAATCGTGATCTCAGGGGTCCCAGCATGTTGAAGTTCCTTCGGTCTCCCTCGACTATCATCGCAGTCCTCGCCGGCATCGCCGGTGTCCTTCTCGTTCTCTATGCATGGCGCTTGCCGCCGTTTGTCACGTCGGTTGAAACGACTGACAACGCCTATGTTCGGGGCTATGTCACGATCATGAGCCCACAGGTCAGCGGTTATGTCGTCGATGTGCTCGTGAAGGACTATCAGCAGGTCAAGCAGGGCGATACGCTTGTCCAGATCGACGACCGCATCTACGCTCAGAAGCTTGCCCAAGCGCGTGCGGCGCTCGACGGGCAGAAGGCGTCGCTGGAGAATTCCCGCCAGTCCGAGCTTGCGGCAAAGGCGAGCATCGCCTCCAGCGAGGCACAGATCGACAGCGCAAACGCAGCGCTGACGCGCGCGCAGCAGGCATGGGATCGCGTCAACAACCTCAGCAACCGCGGCATTGCATCGCAGAGTGAGACAGAGGCCGCGCAGGCGACGCTTGACCAGGCCAAGGCGGCCGTGAACCAGGCAAAGGCTGCGCTTGAGGTTTCCAAGCAAAATCTTGCAACAATCATCGTCAATCGCTCGCTTCTGGAAGCCAATGTCGCAAGCGCGGAAGCCGCGGTGCATCTCGCGGAAATCGACCTGCAGAACACCAGGATTGTCGCGCCGCGTGACGGTCATCTCGGCGAAGTCGGTGTACGTGTTGGGCAATATGTGACGGCGGGAACGCAGCTCATGGCGGTTGTGCCGGAGGATGTCTGGGTTGTCGCGAATTTCAAGGAGACGCAGCTGTACGGTATGCAGGTCGGGCAGCCGGTGACGATCACGGTCGATGCGCTCGGTAAGCAGAAACTGAGGGGATACATCGAGCGCTTCTCGCCCGCAGCCGGGTCGGAGTTCGCGGTCATCAAGGCCGACAATGCGACAGGGAATTTCGTGAAGATTGCACAGCGCGTCGGCGTGCGCATCGGTTTTGATTCCGACCAGCCGGTCGTCAAGGATCTGGGGCCGGGGCTTTCCGTCGTCGTCGACGTCGACAAGAGCGCTCCACCACAGCAGAACACAGCCGCCAAATAAGCAGAAAGCCCGGCGCGAACCGGGCTTTCGTTCATTTCCAGAGAGGATCTCTCGGAAAAATTAAGCTTCGTCGCCTTCGAGGTCGGCTTCGGGATCGAAGAAGTCTTCCGGACGCAGGGCGTCTTCGTCAACACCGTAGATGGCATCGACGGAGGTGAGGGTTTCGCCCTTGGCCTGACGGCCAGCTTCTTCAGCCGAACGAGCAACGTTGAGTTCGACGTGGATTTCGACTTCAGCGTGGAGCTGCAGCTCAACCTTATGCAGGCCAATGGCCTTGATCGGCGTGTTCAGGTGAACTTGGTTGCGGCCGATGTTGAAGCCTTCAGCAGCGAGGATGTCTACGACATCGCGAGCAGCAACCGAGCCGTACAGCTGGCCGGTTTCGCCGGCGGAGCGAACGACGATGAAGGACTTGCCGTCGAGAACGTCGGCGACCTTCTGCGCTTCCGACTTGCGCTCGAGGTTACGAGCTTCGAGCGTTGCGCGCTCGGACTCGAAACGCTTCTTGTTGGCTTCATTGGCGCGAAGCGCCTTGCCGAGCGGCAGGAGGTAGTTACGAGCGAAGCCGTCGCGAACCTTTACGGTTTCGCCCATCTGGCCGAGCTTGGAGATGCGTTCAAGAAGAATGACTTCCATGTTCGTGTTCCTTTCGTGTCTCTAGATTTTCGAATCTGTCTGTTTGGGGGCATCGGCATCCTTGTTCGGGGTCAGAGCGATCGCCTTGCGGGTATCGCTCAAGCCCACCACGAGGATGAAAAAGGCTGGCACCATCAGGACGAGCGATGCCAGGTAGCAGAGGATGAGCGCCGGAAGGCGCCAATCCTTGCCGCGCGTGCGAAAGTGCAGCGCGGCGAAGCCGGAGAGCAGGAAGCCGGCGCCGAACGTGCCGACGACGGTTGCTCCGATCATCGCCGGCATGCCGCCGAAAAAGGTGGCGGCAAGACCGACAAGAAATACGAAGATCGAGTTGCGGTTCATGCGCAGCGCCGAGGGGATATCCTCGCGGGGACGCAGGCTGCGGCCGGATGCGCTGACGATCCGGGTCGCGACGTAGTAGGCGGCAAACAGCATGACCACCCACATGCCGCCCTGAATGGCAGGTAGCATGAGCAGAACGAGCGACTTGGTTTGCGTCGTCACTGCCGGATCGGGCGAAAACTCGGGCTGCTGCTGTGCAAGCGACCCGAACAGGACATCGACCAGGCGATCGATGAGTTCAGGACCGTAGCCGATCATCACGCCGACGACGATCACCGCGATCGTAACGAGGCCGCAGAGGTGCAGCAGGATATCCGAAAGCGGATACCAAGCCATCAGATGCTCGGGGCCGCCGAGTTCGGAGGCCGGGCGGGCAAGGTTTGCAAGGTGGCTCAGCCACCCGGCCGGCAGCAGCGTGACCAGCGTCATCATCAGCGCGAAGGACGGCGAGATGGCGATCGCGCCGACTGCAGCGGCGGTGACGACGGCGGCGATTGCCGCCATGTTGCCCCAGCCGAGGCCGACGAGAAGAATGGGAAGTGCCGAAGCAGCGTAGAGGACCGCACTGAACGACGGCTGCAGGCTCGCGCCGAGCACCAGAAGTGCGGCGGTCAATCCGGCGAGCGCGCCGATGCCTAGCGTTTTTGTGTTCAGTTGGTTCACGGTCGCTGTCCTGCTTCATCAAGCAGTTAGAGGGTTCTCCTGAATCGATTTCAGAATGCCTCAACATGGGTTTTAAGAGTTCCGATCCGCGCCCATCGCGAAAGGGAGAAGGGAAGGCATTGCTGTCTTCCCTCGATTTGGTCCCGTCAGCCGATTAAGCGACGACGTACGGCAGCAGGCCGAGGAAACGAGCGCGCTTGATCGCCTGAGCGAGTTCGCGCTGCTTCTTCTGAGAAACAGCCGTGATACGGGAAGGGACGATCTTGCCGCGCTCGGAAATGTAGCGCTGCAGGAGACGAACGTCCTTGTAGTCGATGCGCGGAGCGTTTGCGCCGGAGAACGGGCAAGTCTTGCGACGACGGTGGAACGGGCGACGAACCGGTGCGGAGGAAGCTTCAGACATTCTCAGATCTCCTTATGCACGGTCTTCGCGGGGAGCACGGTCCGGACGCGGGCCACGCTGGAAGTCGCCGTCACGGCGCGGCGGACGGTCACCGAATTCGCGGCGCGGGCCACGGTCGGCGCCATCACGCGGGCCGCGGTCGTCGCGGTCGCGCTTCTGCATCATGGCAGACGGGCCTTCTTCGTGCTTTTCAACAGCGATCGTCATGTAGCGCAGGACGTCTTCGCTGATGCGCATCTGACGTTCCATTTCCTGCACGGCAGCAGCCGGCGCGTCGATGTCGACGAGAACATAGTGAGCCTTGCGGTTCTTCTTGATGCGGTAGGTGAGGGACTTGAGGCCCCAGTTTTCTACGCGCCCGACCTTGCCGCCGTTAGCTTCGAGTACGCCCTTGTACTGTTCTACGAGGGCATCAACCTGCTGAGCGGAAATATCCTGTCGGGCAAGGAATACATGTTCATAAAGAGCCATGACAGCTTTGCCTTTCTTGCGTTTGATCAACCCGATATTCGGCGGCTAAGCCTCAACGACTGCTCCTGAGAGGCGGCAAGCGCCAAGCAAGAAAAGCGTTCCGAGACGGTCGAGAGCGGAGACACGGGAGGCTGGAACGCTTCCGTTCCGACGATTTTCTTCACGAAAACCGGCCCTCCGTTCAGCCACCAGCCAGAAGACCGGGTTTGCGAACAGGGCGGCTTATACGGATTTTTCGCGGAAACGCAAGGGACGTCAGCAATGTTCTCGCTGCGAGTTCAACGAGGGCAGCCCCGCTTTGCGCAACCCGTCGACGAAATGGTCGTAGTGGCCCGGGTCAACGTAGGGCGTCAGGATCTTCCAATAGTGCTCGAGGTCTGCCGGTACGTTTGCCAGGATCTCTGGTATCAGCCGCCGGGCTTCGTCATGACGGCCGAGCTGCCCCAAGCTTGCAAGAAGCACGACTCGGTTGAAGTAGGCACGGCGGAGCGACAGCCCACGTTCGGAATAGTGAATCGCTTCCTCGTAGTTGCCGAGATGATAGTTCGACAACGCGAGCCGGTCGTGGATGAGATAGGCTAGGGGATCATGTGGGCTAAGCCGTAGGGCCATGTGGAGAGGATCGTAAGCTTCCGCGAAATAGCCGGTGAAGATTCTGGCCCATCCGAGCCCCATATGCGCCAGGGCGAAATTGGGATTGAGATCGATAGCTTGCTGCGCTTCTTCGACGGCGGCCGGGGCGTTGTGGGCAACGAAATGGCCAAGGCACATCGCGTAGTGAGAGTAGGGATCGCGCGGATCAAGCGCGACTGCGCGCTCTGCCTCTGCTCGAAGTTCGGTGCTGTCCCTGTCGACATCGTCGCTGAAGCCGTGGAAACAGCGCGCGTAGAGCGAACGAGCCAGCATCATGTGGGCGCGTGCGAAATCGGGATCGAGCTCGATGGCTCGGCGATGCCAGGCTATGGATTCGATGAAATGCTCGGCGGTATCCTGCGCATTATGCAGCCAAGTGCCGCGCATGTGGCTTTCATAAGCATCGAGATTGTCTGTCGTTCTGAGCAGTGCCCGGCGGCTCTCACCTATCAGGATTTCCGGCTCGATGGCGCCAACGACATTTTGGGTGAGCTCGTCCTGAATGGCGAAGATATCCGCGATTTCGCGGTCGTAGCGCTGTGCCCAGAGGTGAACGCCGCTCTCGGCTTCGATCAGCTGGCCTGTGACGCGAACCCGTGTCCCGGCCCTGCGCACACTGCCTTCCACGACATAGCGCACGCCGAGATCGCGCCCGATTTGCTTCACATCGACCGCGCGCCCCTTATACGCGAAGGATGAGTTCTGGGCGATGACGAAAAACCAGCGGTAAAGCGAAAGCGCAGTGATGATGTCTTCGGTCAGTCCATCCGCAAAGAATTCCTGCTCGGGATCGTCAGACATGTTCACGAAGGGCAACACTGCGATCGAGGGCTTGTCGGGCAGTCTGAGGGGCCCGCTGAGCGCTCCTGCCTCGACGGGGTCCTCACGGCTCCAGTGTACCCGATGCACAGGCACCGGCCGCGGAATGTTCTTAAGCGTACGGTCGCCCATCGGAACGAGAGGAAAGTCCAGCTTGCCCTCGATCTGCTCGCGCAACGCACCGGAAATGCAGATGCCGGAAGGCAGCGCCACCTCCTGAAGGCGGGCGGCGACATTCACGCCGTCACCGAGCAGATTGTCTCCCGAGACGACGACGTCACCGAGATTGAGCCCGAGGCGGAATTCCATCCGTCGATCCACCGGCAGGTCCGCATTTCGGCGATTGAGGGCGCGCTGGATGGCGACCGCTGCACGGACGCCTTGCACTGCGCTGTGGAATTCGGCCACTACGCTGTCTCCAGCGCTGCCGAAAATCCGCCCGCCGTGCTCGCACACGAGGTCACCAATCGTGGTGCTGTAGACGCTCAGTGTCGCAAGCGCATCCTCCTCGTTGGTTGCAACAAGGCGGCTGTAACCGGCAACGTCGCCGGCAAGTATGACTGCGAGCTTCCGTTCCACGGAATGAGCTCCCCGCGGCCCTGCACAGAGCCTTTTAAGCCTAGCTGAATTGCGCAGGACCGAGAAGCGGAAATTGCCGCGACTGCAAAGTTGCCGAAACTTCTCGTTGTGGACGCTTTGCGGGAGACGTGCCTCGATAGGAATTCAGTAAGCGATCTGGCCCTCGTAGGCCAGATCGTGACGCGTCACCTGTCGCCTTAGATCGGCATCGGGTACTGGCGATGAACAGCCTCGATTTCGGCCAAGACCTCGTGCGACAGCTTGAGACTGACCGAACCCAGGTCTGTTTCAAGCTGTTTCATCGTGGTAGCGCCGATGATCACCGACGTCATGAAGCGGCGGCTGAGGCAGAAGGCGAGCGCCATCGCGCAAGGGTCGAGGCCGTGCCGTTCGGCGATGTCGAGATAGGCCTTCGTCGGTGCTTCCTGCAAGGGCTGCAGGCGACCGCCGAGATCGCCGTTGATCGATCCGCGCGAGCCGTCGGGCTTGGCGCCGTCAAGATATTTGCCGCTCAGAATGCCGCCGGCGAGGGGGGAATAGGCGAGCAGGCCGACATTCTCATGATGCGACAGCTCCGCCATGTCGAGATCGTAGTGGCGGTAGAGCAGATTGTATTCGTTCTGGATCGTGGCGACGCGCGGCAGGTCGAGCTGTTCGGCAAGCGTAAGATACTTCTGGGTGCCCCAGGTCGTTTCGTTGGAGAGTCCGAACGCACGAATCTTGCCCTCTTTGACAAGGGCGCCCGTTGTTTCCAATATTTCGGTGATATTGCCGATGGCCTTGGCGTGGTCCTGCTTGAAAGGATCGTAGTGCCAGGCTTGCCGGAAATGGAAATGCCCTCGGCTCGGCCAGTGAATCTGATAGAGGTCGATATAGTCGGTCTTCAACCGGCCCAGGCTTGCCTCGATCGCCAGGCGAATGTTCTTCGCGTCGGCGCCGTCGCCATTGCGGATATACGAACGGCCAGGACCCGCGACCTTCGTGGCGAGCACGATGTCCTTGCGCTTGCCCGTCTTCTGAAACCAGCTGCCGATGTAATCTTCGGTCAGGCCTTGCGTCTCCGCGGAGACCGGCGTGGTCGGGTAAAGCTCGGCTGTGTCGAAGAAGTTCACGCCTTTCTCGACGGAATAGTCCATCTGCTCATGCGCTTCGGCCTCCGTGTTTTGCGTGCCCCAGGTCATGGTGCCGAGGCAGATTTCGGACACGGAAATATCCGTGCGGCCAAGTGTCTTGTACTTCATCTGAAAGCCCTGAAGGTGATCTGGAAAGGAAATGGTCTGGAAGGACGGCGCAAATCTAGACCGGAATTGAGCAAGCGCAAGAGGTAAAACCGGCCCCACTCGCAGCCGCAAAAGCCTTGGAACGCGGGCATCCGGCACTTGACTCTGCAGGAAAGAATGTCAATTGGAGGCGAAATAACCAGAGGTCCGTATAAAAGGGACATAGCATGACCATTGCTTTTACATTCCCGGGTCAGGGCAGCCAGGCTGTCGGCATGGGCAAGGATCTTGCCGAGAATTACGCCGAGGCGCGCGCCGTCTTCCAAGAAGTCGACGAAGCTCTGGGCGAAAAGCTGTCCGAGACCATGTTTAACGGTCCTGAAGACACGCTGACCCTGACGGCCAACGCGCAGCCGGCCCTGATGGCGGTCTCGATGGCGGTCATCCGTGTCCTCGAAGCCAAGGGCGTCGATCTGAAGGCGAAGGTGTCCTACGTTGCCGGTCATTCGCTTGGCGAATACTCCGCTCTATGCGCTGCCGGTACCTTCTCGCTGACCGACACCGCGCGCCTGCTGCGCATTCGCGGCAATGCCATGCAGGCCGCCGTACCTGTCGGTGTTGGCGCCATGGCCGCCATCATCGGCCTTGAACATGCCGATGTCGTCGCCGTTTGCGAGGAAGCCTCTGCCGTCGGCTCCTGCCAGATCGCCAACGACAATGGCGGCGGCCAGATCGTCATTTCGGGCGAGAAGGCAGCCGTCGAAAAGGGTGCCGCGATAGCAACCGAGAAGGGCGCCAAGCGCGCGATCTTGCTCCCGGTCTCCGCCCCCTTCCATTCTTCTCTGATGGCGCCCGCTGCGGACGCTATGCGCGAAGCTCTGTCCGGTGTGAAGAAGTCAAGCCCGGTCGTGCCTCTTATCGCCAACGTGCGCGCTGCACCGGTGACCGACGCCGACGAGATCGCCAAGTTGCTCGTGGAGCAGGTGACGGGCCAGGTCCGTTGGCGCGAGACGGTCGAATGGTTCGCGGCCAACGGCGCGACGACGCTTTATGAGATCGGCTCCGGCAAGGTCCTGACCGGCCTCGCCCGCCGTATCGACAAGACTGTGAACGGCATTGCCGTCAACACGCCTGCAGATATCGATGCGGCTGTTGCCGCCCTGATGGCCTGATAGATTTAACGATTACAAGGAACACTTCCATGCTCGATCTTTCCGGCCGCAAGGCTCTGGTTACTGGTGCCTCCGGCGGCATTGGCGAAGAAATCGCCCGTATCCTGCACAGACAGGGCGCCATCGTCGGCCTCCACGGCACTCGCGTCGAGAAGCTCGAGGCGCTGGCAAACGAACTTGGTGATCGTGTAAAGATCTTCCCGGCCAACCTCGCGGACCGCGATGAAGTCAAGGCTCTCGGCGTCAAGGCCGAAGCTGATCTCGAAGGCGTCGACATCCTCGTCAACAATGCCGGCATCACCAAGGACGGCCTGTTCGTGCGCATGAGCGACGAGGACTGGGACAGCGTCATCGAGGTGAATCTGACGGCGATGTTCCGCCTGACGCGCGAGTTGACGCATCCGATGATGCGCCGCCGCTATGGCCGCATCATCAACATCACCTCGGTCGTCGGCGTCACCGGCAATCCGGGCCAGGCCAACTACTGCGCCTCCAAGGCAGGCATGATCGGCTTCACGAAGTCGCTGGCACAGGAGATTGCGACCCGCAACGTCACCGTCAACTGCGTGGCGCCGGGCTTCATCGAGTCCGCCATGACCGGCAAGCTGAACGACAAGCAGAAGGAAGCGATCATGGGAGCGATCCCGATGAAGCGCATGGGCACGGGTGCGGAAGTTGCTTCCGCAGTCGCCTATCTTGCCTCGTCGGAAGCCGCTTATATGACAGGCCAGACGTTGCACGTAAACGGCGGCATGGCCATGATCTGAAACGGGAAACTGCCTTTCGAGGCCGTTTTCCCCGCAATAGCGTGTTGACCAACCCGATGGGGTTGATTTTCTGGCTTTGCGGCAGACTTAAACCGTGTTAAGCGGGCCATGACTGTGAACAGTCTCCCGAGAAAGCAGACGGACCGGCGGGCTTTTGTGCAAGCCTGGGACATTTCTGGTAGCCGGGTTCAAAGAGTTTGCCGAGGGTGGCTTTAAAGGCGCGCCGCAGGCTGAAACAGGGTAGGGATGTCACAAGGCATTCTGATCAGGACATAAGGTCGAGGAAACCGACATGAGCGATATCGCAGAACGCGTAAAGAAAATTGTTATTGATCATCTTGGCGTCGATGCCGACAAGGTTGTCGAAAGCGCCAGCTTTATCGACGATCTGGGCGCTGACTCGCTCGACACCGTCGAACTGGTCATGGCATTCGAAGAAGAATTCGGCGTTGAAATTCCGGACGACGCTGCTGACTCGATCCTGACGGTCGGCGATGCCGTGAAGTTTATCGAAAAGGCTCAGGCTTAATCCTGAGCGTTTCAAAAAGGGCGGACCCGGAGTCCGCCCTTTTTATTTCTGGCATGGTTCTCCAAAAACATAAAAGGCGGGGGAATGCAGTCGATGAGGCGGGTCGTTATAACAGGTACCGGTATGGTATCGCCCTTGGGGTGCGGAACGGAAGTGACGTGGTCCCGCTTGCTTGCGGGAAAAAACGGCGCCCGCCTGGTCACCGAGTTCGAAGTCGACGATCTTCCCGCAAAGATTGCTTGCCGTATTCCGGTTGGCGACGGCACCGACGGCACTTTTAATGTCGACGACTGGATGGAGCCCAAGGAACAGCGCAAGGTCGATCCTTTTATCATCTACGGCATGGCAGCCGCCGACATGGCGCTTGATGATGCGAACTGGCACCCCGAGAGCGACGAGGACCAGGTTGCGACCGGTGTTTTGATCGGCTCAGGCATTGGTGGCATCGAAGGCATCGTTGAGGCTGGCTACACGCTGCGCGACAAGGGCCCCCGCCGCATCTCTCCGTTCTTTATTCCCGGTCGCCTGATCAACCTCGTTTCCGGCCAGGTATCAATTCGCCACAAGTTGCGCGGTCCGAACCATTCGGTGGTCACGGCATGCTCGACCGGCGCTCACGCGATCGGCGACGCTGCCCGTCTCATTGCGTTCGGCGATGCCGACGTGATGGTCGCTGGCGGCACAGAATCTCCTGTCAGCCGTATCTCTCTGGCCGGCTTCGCCGCCTGCAAGGCCCTCTCCACCCAGCACAACGACGATCCGACCAAGGCATCGCGACCGTACGACAAGGATCGTGACGGCTTCGTCATGGGTGAGGGTGCAGGCATCGTTGTTCTCGAAGAGTTGGAGCATGCCAAGGCTCGCGGCGCCAAGATCTATGCCGAGGTTGTCGGCTACGGTCTCTCGGGCGATGCTTATCACATCACTGCTCCGTCCGAGGACGGTGAGGGTGCGCAGCGTTGCATGACGATGGCGTTGAAGCGCGCCGGCCTGACGCCAGCTGATGTCGACTACATCAACGCGCATGGTACATCGACGATGGCCGATACGATCGAACTCGGTGCCGTGGAGCGCCTGGTTGGCAATGCCGCCTCCAAGATCTCAATGTCGTCGACGAAGTCTGCCACCGGCCACCTGCTTGGCGCTGCCGGCGCGATTGAGGCGATCTTCGCAACGCTCGCGATCCGCGACAACGTTGCGCCTCCGACGCTCAATCTCGACAATCCTGAGCGTGAGACCGCAATCGATCTCGTTCCGCACAAGGCGCGCCAGCGGGAGATCAACGTCGCACTGTCGAATTCATTCGGATTCGGCGGTACGAATGCCTCGCTGGTGCTGCGCCGCTACGTCGCCTGAGTTTAGGCGTTGACGTTCTGGCAGTGGGGCTGCACCCTTGCGCGGCCCCACCTGCATTTTGCCGCATTGCTTAGCAAGAAGCGGGACTTGAGGCCAAGTTTAGAGGATTGCCGGTGAACGATACGAACCAGAACAACGGGACGATCGGCGAGGAGAGCCAGCAGACACAGAGCGGGCCGATCATTCCCAAGTCGCCGAGCGAGGCGCTTCGACCCGAGCGCGTGCCCGAGCCACCTAAGCGCTCGAAGAAGGCGCGCAGCCAGGTTATCATTTTTCTGAACTTCCTGATGACGCTGGTCGTGCTTGGCTGCGTGGCGGCCGTCTTCCTTTATTATTATGCGATCTCCGCCTATCAGAATCCCGGTCCCTTGGAGACGAACACGAATTTCATCGTGCGGAACGGCGCCGGCGCTGCTGAGATCGCCGCAAGCCTCGAACGCAACAACATCGTCTCGGACGCGCGTATCTTCCGGTACCTTACCGCGACGCATCTGGGTGACGGCGAGAGCCTCAAGGCGGGCGAGTACGAGATCAAGGCACATGCTTCCATGAACGACATCATGGAACTGCTGAAATCCGGAAAGTCGATCCTGTATTCCGTCGCGTTTCCGGAGGGGCTCACCGTCCGCCAGATGTTCAACCGCCTGAACGAGGATGCTGTGCTGGAAGGCGACCTGCCAGCAGTTGTCCCCGCCGAAGGAAGCTTGCGTCCGGATACTTACAAGTTCTCACGTGGCACGAAGCGGGCTGAGATCATCGAGCAGATGGCAGCGGCACAGCAGAAGCTGGTCGATCAGGTTTGGGAAAAGCGCGACCCGTCGCTGCAGCTCAAATCAAAAGACGAATTGATCATCCTCGCTTCGATCGTCGAAAAGGAGACGGGTGTTCCCGACGAGCGCGCGCACGTGGCTTCCGTCTTCCTCAACCGGCTGGGCAAGGGGATGCGCCTTCAATCCGACCCGACGATCATCTACGGACTGTTCGGTGGCGATGGAAAGCCGACAGATCGCCCGATCTATCAATCGGACCTCAAGAAGGAAACGCCCTATAACACCTACGTCATCAAGGGGCTTCCTCCGACACCGATCGCCAATCCGGGCCGAGATGCGCTGGAGGCGGTCGCCAATCCATGGAAGACCCAGGATCTCTACTTCGTTGCCGATGGTTCCGGCGGTCATGTTTTCGCGGCCACCCTTGAGGAGCACAACGCCAACGTCAAGCGCTGGCGCCAACTGGAGGCCGCCAAGGGCGCCGATCCGAATATCGTAGTAGACGGGCAGCCCGAGAGCCAGACGCAGCCGGAAACGCCTGCTGCGCCCGCTGCCCAAAAGAAAAAGAAAACCAACTGACTTTGGGAGGCTCGCATGGCTTTGCAGTCCATGACCGGTTTTGCACGGCGTGAGGGCACGAGCGGCCGCTGGCGTTGGGCTTGGGAGTTGCGTTCGGTCAATGGCAAAGGCCTTGATCTCCGCTTGCGCCTCCCGCCGGGGCTGGAGCGCATGGAGAATGACGTGCGTCGCTTTGCGGGCGAGCGTTTTAGCCGTGGCAATATGCAGGCGTCGCTCTCCATCTCTGCTGGTGAGAGCCGCGTCGAAACGGTCCTGAACCAGGAAGCACTCTCTGCCGTGCTCGCCTTGCGTGATCAGCTTGGCGGCATCATCGATCCGGCGCCATTGCAGCTCGATACTTTGCTCGCCATCCGAGGCATCATCGAATTCCGGGATGGTGAGGACGGCGACGAAGCCATCGCAGCGCGCGATTCCGACATTGTCGAAGGCCTGATTGCGGCCCTTGCCGATCTGCGTCAGATGCGGGAGCTGGAAGGTGCCGCATTGTCGCGCATACTGCTAGACCACGTCTCGACAATCGAGGGGCTGACACAGGTGATCGAGCGTGATCCCTCCCGCTCTCCGCAAGAAATCGCCGGTCGGTTGGCCGCGCAGGTCGCAATGCTTATGGATGGGTCGGCAAAGCTGGATCGCGACAGGCTGCATGCGGAAGCCGCTCTGCTCGCCACGAAGGCGGATCTGCGTGAAGAGATCGATCGCCTGAAGGCGCATGTGGTTGCTGCTCGCGACCTGCTTGCCAAGGGCGGCCCGATCGGGCGTAAGCTCGATTTCCTTGCACAGGAATTTAACCGAGAATCGAATACCATCTGCTCGAAGTCGAATGCCGCGGCGGTTACCGCCGCCGGTATCGAGCTGAAAGTCGTCATCGACCAGTTCCGCGAGCAGGTCCAGAATCTGGAGTGATACATGAGCCCGGCCCAGTCGAACACACCCACCAAAATCGCCCGGCGTGGGCTGATGCTTGTCCTGTCCTCACCGTCTGGCGCAGGCAAATCGACGATTGCCGGCAACCTTCTCAGGGACGACCATAGCCTGGAAATCTCTGTTAGCGTCACGACCAGGGCGAAGCGGCCGAGCGAAATCGCGGGTAAGCACTACCACTTCATCACCGTCCCACAGTTCGAGAGGATGCGCGACGCGGGCGATCTGCTCGAGTGGGCGGAGGTGCATGGTAATTTCTATGGCACACCGCGGGAGCCAGTAGAATCTGCAATGGCCGAAGGTCGCGACATGCTGTTCGATATCGACTGGCAAGGCGCGCTGCAGCTTCAGGACAAGATGAAGGCCGACATTGTCTCGATCTTCGTGCTGCCGCCAACCATGACCGAACTGCAGTCGCGCTTGCACCGTCGCGCTGAGGATTCGGAAGAGGTTATTCGCACGCGCCTTCTGAATTCCCGCGCCGAGATCGAACGCTGGCGCGAGTATGACTACGTCATCGTCAACGACGATCTGGACGAGGCGTTTCGCAACGTGAGCTGCATCGTCAATGCGGAGCGCGTCCGCCGCGACCGCCGCCATGGCCTGTTCGACTTCGTCAACGGCCTGCTGACGGAAGAGCCGAAGCTTTAAGATCAGCAGGTTTGAAGCGATGATGCTTACGGGCGAGGTCGGCGGGCCGACCAGTAACTGTCGCGCGAATCCACTTATCTCCGAAGGTCTAACCTATCGCTCTGGATGCGGGATGGCCGACACGTAGCCTAGAGGCAATTTGCCAGCCGAACGAATTCGGCAACCGAAAGTGTCTCTGCGCGTCGCTGAGGATCTATGTCCGCCTTGTTGAGTAGGGCTTCGCCGCCTAGGGGTTTGAGGCTTTGCCGCAGCATTTTGCGGCGCTGGCCGAAGGCCGCGTGAGTGACCTTTTCCAAATCGGCGACTGAGCAGGGGATCGGGTTCTCGTTCGGTGTCAGATGGACGACCGTCGACGTGACTTTCGGTGGCGGCGTAAATGCCTGCGGCGGTATATCAAACGCCATACGCGCGTTCGTACGCCATCCGCAGAGCACGCCAAGACGTCCATAGTGGTCATCGTCTTCAGCCGCGACAACGCGCTCGCCCACTTCCTTCTGGAACATCAGCGTCAGCGATTCCCAGAAAGGCGGCCACTGCTTCGGCAGGATCCAATTGACCAGCAACTGCGTCCCGACGTTGTAGGGCAGGTTGGCGATGATCTTCACCGGTCCCTCGGTCGCCAAAGCTTCGAAGTCCGTCTTCAACGCGTCGCCCTCGATGACCTCGAGCCGCCCCGGATAGTGCTCTGCGATTTCTGAAAGCGCGGGCAAGCAGCGAGAATCGCGCTCGACGGCGATCACCTTCTTCGCGCCCAGTGCGAGGATGGCGCGCGTCAGACCGCCGGGACCTGGGCCGACTTCAAAAACAGTGACACCTTCCAGTGAGCCGGCTGTCCGGACAACCTTCTGCGTCAGGTTGAGGTCGAGCAGAAAGTTCTGGCCGAGGGCCTTCCGTGCATCGAGACCATGGCGTTGAATGACGTCGCGAAGCGGCGGAAGCCCGTCCAAGGCAGCCATCAAATGCGCCCCTCTGCGGTGCGTCCGAGGTGACCGGCGAGCTTCAGTGCCGCGACGAGGCTACTTTCCCGCGCAAGTCCCTTGCCGGCAATGCCGAATGCGGTGCCGTGATCGGGCGACGTACGCACGAAGGGCAATCCAAGCGTCACGTTGACAGAGTCGTCGAAACCAAGCGCCTTGGCCGGTATCAAGGCCTGGTCGTGGTACATGCAGATTGCAACGTCGTAGCGCGCCCTGGCTTCGTCGTGAAACATTGTGTCGGCAGGCAGCGGCCCGATTGCGTTGATCCCCTCGGATCTCAGAAATTGAATGGCCGGCTTGATGACCGCTTCATCCTCTTTGCCGATGGTACCGTCTTCCCCCGCGTGCGGATTGAGACCTGCAACAGCGAGGCGCGGATTTTCGATCCCGAAGCGATTCCTGAGATCGGCATCAGCAATTCGGCAGGTCGCGATGATGAGTTCCGCAGTGAGCGCCTGAGGCACATCCTTGAGAGGAATATGGATTGTGACCGGAATGGTACGGAGCTTCGGACCGGCGAGCATCATCACCGGCATGGCCACTTGGCCTGTTGTCCGTGCGGAAAGATCTGCAAGAAACTCGGTGTGCCCAGGGAAGGGGAAGCCGGACTCATAGAGCACTGACTTGGCGATTGGGTTGGTAACGACGCCAAGGGCTTCCCCCGACATCGTCAGCGATACGGCTTTCTCGATTGCGGCGATGGTGGCCTTCGCCGTTGCGACATGGGGCTCGCCTGCAACAACCTCGATGCCTGCAGGTATCGGAAGCACGGGGAGGGCATCGGCAAAGACGTCATTGGCGTTGGCGCAGTCGGTTTCGCGAATAGCAACCGTCAGCCCAAGCAGATTGGCACGCAACGCCAAAACATCAGGATCGCCAATAAAGACGAACGGAGGGAGGCCAAGCTCTCTACGCCGCATCCAGGCCAGCAGTGTAATGTCGGGGCCGACACCAGCCGGATCCCCTTGACTGAGAGCGAGCGGGCGCGAGAATGAGATCGTCATTTTGCTCAGGGACGCATGATCTGCGCCTTCTTGCGCAGCTCTTCCATGTATTTCTGGGCGTTTGGATTCTCAGCAGGCGCGTTCTTCCCTGCCTTCGCCTTGTCGAGATCTTCCTGACGGAACACCATTTCGGCAGCCTGGTCATCGGACACCTGGCGCTGGCTGCAGATGGCAATGTATTCGACGCCTCTGTCGGTCACGCGTGTGGCCGTCGTATTCCCTTTGGCCTGCTCAACAAGCGGCTTCCATTCGGTCGGAAGTTCCGGTGCGAGAACGCGACCGAGGTCACGCACAGAGACGTCGCGCATCGTTGCGGCAAACACCTTCGCCTGGTCGCAACCTGGATACTTCGAACGCGATGCCTCGGCCTCGCTCTTGCGCTTGCCGACGATGCCCTTCTTGTTGGCGGGAACGACGAAGATCATCTGCTGCAGAATATACTCCGTGGTCTCCGGCTTCTGCTTGTTCTCCATCATGCGGGCAACGAGGTCGGAATTCGACATTCGGGAGTTCGCGCCATAACGCGCATTGACGAGGCGCGGCCAACTCATCTGCACGGCGATGAAGGCCTTGAAATGCGCGACACCGACGCCGGCGCGTTCGAGAATTTGCGTCATCTGATCGGTTGTCAGCTTGTTGCCGGTCGCAAACCGCGCGAACGATGCATCAACTTCGTCCTTGGAAACCGACATGCGCACGCGCGCGATTTCCTGCTGCTTCAGCGTCTGGTCGATCAGTTGTTCTTCAGCGGCCTTGGCATCGGCGTTCTGGTGCTGGAGCTTAAGGAATGCCTGACGCTTGGCGACATCACCGCTGGTAATCGCCGTGCCATTCACGACCACTCTGACTTCGCTTGCGGCAAAGACTGCGCCCGCCTGAGGTGAGACAAACGCTGCTAGCATTGCGAAAGCCGCCCCGGCAATCATCGTTTTGACGGTTTTTTTGGCGCCAAACATCTATCGACCCTTCCCATTGACGCCGCGCATTCACGTCGCGGCGCGCATACCTTCTCGAGACAAACGGGCATTGCCGCTCTAAACTGAAAGTTCAGCACATGCCCCAGATATCAACTGGTGACAATGTCCTGCATAGCCTTACGGCGAAAGAAAGGCCCTTTCTTCCGCCGTACAACTGAACACTCCATCAATTCTGGTAGATGGTGGTATTGGTGTCTACCGTGCCACCGAGCTTGATGTCGCCCAGCGTCCGGAAGGTCAACCTGGCACCAATGCTCCAGTCGCTAGCGGTTTCGGCGGTCGTATCGCGCTTTTCGCTATATGCGATCGTAAAGATCGTGCATTCGTCCTCATAAGTCAGACCGAATGTCTTCCTGACGATGCTGTTATCCTGAAGATCCCAGGCTATGCCACCAAATACCGACCAATAATCCTTGAATTTAACAGTTCCCTTGGCCTGGATCTCATCATTGTCCTCAGCAAAGCCATATTCTGGCTGCGCCGAGACGTGCGTGTAGATCAACTGGCTTTGGAGATTGTCGTTCTGGAAACCGGCCGTAAAATCGCCTCGACGGAAAGCCAGACTCTTTTCGTCAAGTCGGTAGGATGCTGCAAGAGCAATGCCCTGCGGCGTCTCGATGCCGCCGAGACCGACGAAGTCGGATACGTCGCTCTCCAGACCGGAATCCGCGCCGACATTCACCAGATCATCTGTATCGAATGAGTTCTGGCCGCCCAGCTGGTAGGATTGGCCGAATATGCCGTGCAGCTTGTAGCCATTGTCAAACGTACCGGTGTACTGGAAGCCGACGTTGGCGCGCGTACCGCCCTCGATGCGATCGTAGCCGGAGAACTTGTCACGTTCGAAAAGATTGGTCGCATCGAACACAAAGCTCTGCGCATCCTCGTTCGGCAAAGAGCCGGCAAGGCGTTCGTCAGGCCGCGCGTAGACTTGAACGATGGGTTCAAACAGGTGCGTGCTGTTTGCGGTCGTACCAAGGATTGGGTAGCGCATTTCAAGGCCGGCGGTAAACATCGAACGCGTCGCTGCATTACTGTCGTCGTAATTGCCGTCATAGACAAACGTGCCAGAGGTCGGCGGCGGCGTCATGTTCAGCGCCAACGCGTCGCCGCGCGCGGCGAGCAACGGCGTAATCAGGAAGCCCTCAGGCGTGACAAACGTGCGCTTCCATTCCAGCTCGCCCGTCAGACGGGACGTCTGGCCGTCAAGACCACGGAACCGGTCGAACCCCGCCACGCTGTAGAAGTCGTCATGGGTACGCGACAGGTTCGTGAAGTTGACGTCGGCAGAGAGTTCACCTCCGGCGAGCGGCTGCGGTGCCACAAAGTGATAGTCCATCACCGGATAGACGATCGCCTGCTGCTTCTCTTTGACGTCGTTCGGGTCGGCGTCCTGAACGTCGAAGTAGAACGAACGCAGATCGAAGTAATTCCGTTTGCCGAGACCGGTCAGGTAGACTTGGTTCGTTTGTGTCGAATTGTCCAACCCTTTAAGGCTATAGGTTCGGGAAAAGTTATTGTCGCTCTGCGCCATAACGTCCCAGCCGAACGCCCAGCGAGGATTGATCCTGAAATCTCCCTTGGACGCTAGAACGCCTCGGAAGTCATTTTCGGCATCGCTGGTGCCGGACGTGAAGGTCCCCGGGCTGAGCTGGTCGATACCAGCCACCCGCAATGTATGCGTGCCGTTTTCGAATCTCTGGCGATATTCCGCGTCCAGCAGGAAACCTTGGGTCGTATAGCCCGTGCCCGTTACCGTTAGGTCGCTGCTCGGCGAAATAACGTAGTAATAAGGGACGGACAGGCCGAATCCGAGATTTTGCGCAGTGACAAAGCTAGGAAAGAGGAAGCCGGACTTCCGCTTCACGGTGTTGTCGGGGACTTCAATCCACGGCACGTAGGCAAGCGGATGACCAAGAAGTTCAAAGCGCGCCTTCTCGAGGCGAATCGTGTGCTTGACGCCGTCCTGAATGACGCGTTCAGCCTTGACCTGCCAGAAAGGAGGCCGTTCCGGTCTCTCGGCGCAAGGCAAACAGGCAGTATAGACGCCCTTGTTCAGGATCATCTGCGTGCCGCCAACACGCTCGCCGGTTTCCGCAACCAGGCGCGTATTGTCGGCGGTCTCGATTCTGAGCGCGTTTACGAAGCCGTCGGCAAAGTCGTCAGTGACGTCAAGCTTGTCGGCGTACATGCGGTTGCCGTCGGGGCCAATGAGTTCGACGTTGCCAAGCGCCATCAGGCGCCCGGTTTGCTGATTATACTCGACGCGCTGCGCCACCATCTTGTAGCCGGCGTAGTTAATTTGCACGCCGCCGATGGCGGAAACGATCTGCGCGTCCTTGTTGTAGACGAGTTCGTTTGCCGACAGAATCAGCTTCTGGTCGTTCGATACGGTTGGCTTGAAACCTTGTAGGGCGTCCTGAGCGAAAGCGGCAGGAAAGCCGTTGGAATAGGTAGACAGGGCCACGCCTACGAGCAGGGCAACCAACTGTTTACTAAGAGTCTTGCGGTCGCCTGCCGCCACTAGCCATCCTCCTGATGAAGCAGAATTGTTGCACCCAAAGCCAAGGCAACGGTGACCGGAATCCACGTCGCCACGAAAGGCGGGACAACCCCACTGCTTCCGAATGCTTTCACAAGCACGGTGACCACATAAAGCACGAAGCCTGACAGGATTCCACCCAGAATCACCGACCTCGACTGGTTGAACCGGCTAAATTTTAGGGACACTGTTGCAGCAATGAGAGTCATGGCGACAAGCAGCAGTGGTTGGGACAACAATGAATGAAATTGCGTCTCGAGAGCCTTGGTCGGAATCCCGAAGGATTTCGCGGCGTCAATCCGGCTCGAAAGATCAAAAAAACCAATAGTTTCAGGGGCTGTCAGCCTCTGTTGGACGAAATCTTGTTTCAAATTGGTGCGGACACGCACCTCGTCCTTGCGCGTAGCGACTTCACCCGGACGGCGCTCCACAACATTCTTAAGGAGCCAGTAACCATCTTCCAATTTTGCAGACGCGGCGTCCTGCCTCAGGATGATGTGGTTGGTCGAATCGAAATGCACGAACACCGCGTCCATAAGCAGCGTACCGTCCTCGAGAACTGTATGCGCTCCAATGATCGCATCGTCACCACCGCTGATCTGCCGAATCCATGGAACCTGCAGGGCGGTATTCGGCGCTGACCCTTCTCCCCGCCAGTTGCTCTCGACGATCGCAGCCTGGCGTTGCCCCCACGCTGCGAGCGGATTGAGAACGGTCATGACCAGCACGCCCAACAAAAACGCGCCGGCAAGGAAGGGTGACATGAACTGCCAAACCGAGATGCCGGCAGCGCGCGTCACGACCAGTTCGTATTTTCTGTTGAGGGCGATCAAAACCGTCATGCCCACAAAGAGGGCGATGAAGGGAACGGTCTGTTGGAGGATGAGCGGCAGGCGCACGGCTGTCATCACCAGACCGCCGGTTACGGTGTAGCCAGGAAGACCGGAGAGGCGGCCGGCCGTCTCACTGAAATCCACGAGATAAACGATGCCGATCACACCGAGAAAGAACCACATTGTGGTCAGCAGATAGCGACGGAAGAAGTAGCGGCTGAGCGTCCCAAAAATCATGCACTGCCTCCCGCAGAGGGATCTGCCGACCGGCCAAAGCGCGTCTGCAATCTCTGCCAAGCTGCGGCGATGCGGTCGCTCATTGCGGAGAGGACCGACAGGCGCTTGTGATGCGACAGAGACGCGATTGCCAGGAGGCTGGTGATGACGGGAATCGCATAGAGTACGCCGATATACTCCGGATTCGTGTCGATCTGATTGGCCGCGTAGAACGACGCCCAACGAATCGCAAAAGCAAAGATGAGCGCCGCCACCATCGGATGCAGTCGCGCCTCGCGATGGGAGCGCGCATCACCGGCAATCGCAAGCGAAATCAGGGCAAACACCATCGGCAGAACCCAATCCGTCAGACGGCGGTGCAATTCGGCGCGATAACTGCCGGGCTTAGAGATGTAGTCCTTGTCGTTCGGGTCCGGATTGAGCAGGAACGGAAGCTCGCGGTCGGATGCACGAAGCGTTGCCTGGCCACGATTCTGCGTCAGATCGGACAGATCGAAGGAATAAGAATCGAAGCGGATGACAGAGACTTCGCCGGTCTGCGTTTTGCGGTGAACCTCGCCATCATGCATGATGAGTGAGGTGCCCTTTTCGTCAACGGCGCCCTCGCGCGCATAGTAGATGAGCTCGAATGCGGGATCGCGCTCGTCCACGACGAACAAGCCCTTGAGCACGCGCCCGGCCAATCGCTCGGATATCTGCACGTAAAGTCCAGTATCGATACGGCGGAAGTTCTTCTCCTCAATAACGGAGGAGAGCAGATCCGCATAGGCAGCTGCCACCATCTGGCGAACGCCGGTCTTCGCTTTTGGCTCGACGACGTTGTCCACCAGAAACGAAAAGGCGCTGATGACGGCGGCAAGGATAAGAATCGGGCGCAGAATGATGCCACGCTTGGCACCTGCCGCATCGATGACGGTCAGCTCCGAATCGTTGTTCATCGTCGTCAGCGTCTGCGTGACGCCGATGACAAGCGCGAACGGCAGCACGATCGGAATGATCGACGGAAGGATCAACGTTGCCAGCTTGGCAAACGATCCCATCGACTGGCCACTATCGGTCACCAGATTAACGCGCTGCAGAACCTGAGTTGTCCAAATGATCGCGAGCACCGGCAACAGGGCAACGAGAAACATCTGGCCAACACGCCGGAGTATATATGTTTCAAGCAGTTTCATTCATGCCCTTGAACGCCATTGCGAACCGATGCCGCTACGCAGCGAAATCCATCTACGCTCTTTGGTTCGCTTTTGCGACAAGCCGGTGTCGAAAATTCATTCAAATTTCAGTTTTTTTTTCGCCCTGTTGCGAATCGGTAAGGGCAAGAAGACCTGTGAACACCACAACGGACGAAAGCCATCCGAGGACCACGTCCGAAAGATAGTGCGCGCCGAATGCAACCCGCATGGTAGGCGCCAGAAACGAGATCGCGGCAAGCGGCAATGCAAGTGCCGAACGCATCGGCTGCGGTATCAGCAGGATAAGGCAGAAGACCCAGCCGGCGCCAGCCGCTTCACCGGAAATGAAGGAGCAGTTCGATACGCATCGTCGGACCATGGAGCCCGCCGGCACGAAATCGAGATGGCCCCCAAAGTCCAGCGTTTGGGACGGGCGCGGTCTGCCCCAGTATGTCTTGAGAATGAGATTCGTGAGGATCACGGGGCCGATAATCAGCGAACCCAAGGCCACCTTGTACGCGCGCGCATGCTCCATGTTGAAGGTTGCGCCATACTGACTGTAGTACACAGCAAGTCGCCACAACATCACAGCCGCGACTGCGTACGGCAGGCGGAAGCAGAATGTTCTCAGTAGCTCTAGGTAGGTATCGTCGCGATAAGGGAAATATCCACAACTGTCGTTAAATGCTGCCTTATATTGGCAAGTTTGCCGAACAAAAAAATGTGTCGACGCGTAGATGTCGATCTGCGGAAACACGTTAAACAGGAAAAGCAACGCCCACCATATAAAGAACACGGCGGCGAACGCGCGACCTGCGGGGCTCTTAGGCATAAGTGCGCGCCAAAGTGAGGCTTCGCGGGACGCTCTCGCTGCGGAAATCATTGTCAATTCCTGTTAAGTCGACTTCCAGGGATGAATATGCACCAAGTATGACATCCTGTTAATGGCTCAACTCATAGTCGCCGCCAGATCACAGTGCCCAAGGCTTGTTTTCGGGGGCGAAACCCGAAATGATCGGATAGAGCGGATTTAGGAAAATCCCACTGGAGAAGATATGTCAGCCAAGTTCGATATTTCATTTGCAACCTCCGCCGAGATCGCCGGTGGCTACGCGATCCTGCTGCAGACAGGCGGCGCAGATCTTGCCGCCGGGGCCAAGGTCGCGGACCCCGTTGGGGTGATCTCGAGAGCGGCAAACATCGCGGGCTTCTCCGCCAAGGCGACGACTGTATTGGATCTTGTTGCTCCGGAGGGTTCACTGGCCGAACGGCTTATCGTTGTCGGCCTTGGCAAGCCGGAGGAGTTGACCGCTCATGATTGGCTCAAAGCCGGTGGCGTTGCCGCGTCTAAGATCAAGAAAGCCGAAAAGGTCGTGATCTTCGTCGATGCGCCGGGTGCCAGTGTCGGAGCGAAAGAGGCGGCGGATTTTGCGCTTGGAATGCTTTTGCGCGCCTACAGCTTCGACACTTACAAGACCAAGAAGAAGGACGAGGAGGGCAATAGCCGTAATGGACGGGTGGCAGTGACGATCGTTACCGCAAATGCGACCGATGCCGCAGAAGCCCTTAAAGTCTCCGAAGCCGTTGCAGCAGGCGTCAACTTAGCCCGCGATCTCGTGAATGAGCCGCCGAACGTTCTGGGTCCGGTGGAATTTGCCGCCAAGGCAAGCGACCTGCAAAAGCTTGGCGTCGAGGTGGAAATCCTCACCGAGAAGGACATGCGGAAGCTTGGCATGGGCGCCCTCTTGGGTGTGGCTCAAGGCTCGGTTAGGCCTCCGCGGCTGGCGGTCATGCAGTGGAAGGGCGGCAAGAGCGGGGAAAGCCCAATCGCCTTCATCGGCAAGGGCGTCGTCTTCGACACCGGCGGCATCTCGATCAAGCCCGCTGCCGGCATGGAGGAAATGAAGGGCGATATGGGCGGTGCCGCGGCCGTCACCGGCCTGATGCATGTTCTCGCTGCCCGCAAGGCGGCGGTGAACGCGGTTGGCATCATCGGTCTGGTTGAGAACATGCCCGACGGAAACGCTCAGCGTCCCGGCGACATCGTTACTTCGATGTCGGGGCAGACGATCGAGGTCATCAACACCGACGCAGAGGGACGTCTCGTGCTCTGTGATGCGCTCTGGTATTGCAACGACCGCTTCAAACCGAAGTTCATGATCAATCTGGCAACGTTGACCGGTGCCATTCTCGTTGCGCTTGGCAACGTCCATGCCGGTTTGTTCTCGAATGATGACGAGCTCTCTGAGCAGCTGGCCGCCGCTGGGCTGACGACCAGCGAGAAGCTTTGGCGCATGCCGCTCGGCAAGGAATACGACAAGATGATCGACAGCAAGTTCGCCGACATGAAGAACACCGGCGGCCGTCATGCGGGTTCGATCACCGCTGCGCATTTCCTGAAACGATTCGTGCAGGAGACGCCGTGGGCGCATCTCGACATTGCGGGAACGGCCATGGGTTCGCCGCAGGATGAGATCAATCAGTCTTGGGGATCCGGTTACGGCGTACGGCTGCTCGACCAGTTGGTGCGCGACAATTACGAGTCATGACCGAAGTCCTGTTCTATCATCTGACGGAATCCAAGCTGGAGGATGCCCTGCCGCCGCTGCTCGAAAAAAGCGTCGAGCGCGGCTGGCGGGTCTCTGTGCAGTTGAGGGATGCTGCGCGGCGCGACTTGCTTGATCAGCATCTCTGGACATTTCGCGAGGATAGTTTCTTGCCGCATGGCACGGATGAGGGAGAACTGGCCGAAAATCAGCCAGTTCTCCTCACGATCTCCGAAGGAAACGCGAATGCTGCGACGGTGCGATTTATCGTCGATGGCGCAGAGCCGCCTGCTGTCGATCCTTACGAGCGGATTGTCTTCATGTTCGATGGATACGACCAGGAGCAGCTTGAGGGCGCCCGCGCGCAGTGGAAGAAGCTGAAAGGCGAGGGGCACAGCCTGACATACTGGCAGCAGACGCCCGAACGGCGATGGGAGAAGAAGGCCTGAATTTGACTAGTTCAGGCCGGAAGCCATCAGGACGTTGTCGATGAAGTCCCGCTTTGCCATCGTATATTCCGCGCGCCTCTCCGCATGCTCGCTGGCCAATCCAACCTTCAGTTGCTCGTAGGCGCGTGCGAGCCGGGCATCGGCGCGCAGAGCGTCGCGAAAGGCGATCATGCGGTTCCAGTTATCGCCGCGATACTCCACGACATGGACCAGATGGGTGCGGCTCTCATCCTTTATGCCGCGGCCGAAAATGTGGTCGTCGAGGACAATGTCGCTGCCGGCATAGTCATAACCGATTGCTTCCATGGCGGGAATGCAGCGCGGACCGTCATCGAAGTGTTTGACGCCGACAACGATGTCGATGATCGGCTTTGCCTTGATGCCGGGAATAGCTGTGCTGCCGACGTGCTGAATGTCGATTGCCATGTCCCCGAGCGCTTGGCCGATGGCCTGCGCTTCGGTGGCATAGGCACGCTCCCAAAAGGCGTTGGGCTCAGCGAGCGAAACCGTTAGATTCTTCAAGCCAAGACCGTAAGCCGGATCGTCTCGCATGCCGAACCTTCCTTGAAGACCGTGAGACTTCACAATAGTATGAGGCTCGGCACGTTTGTATCAATCGTGAAACGCGTCGACGAATTTGCGTTTGCCGAGCATGAAGGCATCGGCGACGTGGCGAAGCGGCGCTAGGTCGACATCGGACTTGCCGGCTTTGACAATTTCCGCGAAGCGACGGTAAAGCGCCGGGTATTCCTCTTCCGGGGCGGAGAACTTCAGTTCGCCATTGATCGACAACTTGGATCCGCCTTCAGCAAGTTCCACATGCCCGGCTTCGGTTTCCGCGAGGATGTCCCAGCTCTGCTTGCCGGTCTGTCGCCAATCGAATTCGGCATGAACAGGTACGTTGTCAGCATTCTTGAAGTGCAGATCCGCCGCAATGGGGGCATCCCGATTTTCCGGGAATTCGAGGGTTGCGCCCGTCAGGAAGATCGCCTCCGGCAAGATATGGGTGACGATCGACAGGGCGTTGATGCCCGGGTCGAAGACACCGAGGCCGCCGGCCTGCCAGATCCAGTCCTGGTTCGGATGCCAGTGGCGAACGTCTTCCTTCCAGATGACGTGAACGCTCTTGATCGTGGTCGATGCGAGAAAGGACTTCGTGGCTTCAACGGCGGCCGCATAGCGCGAATGCCAGCTTGCAAACAGCGAGACGCCCTTGCTCGCCGCGAGGCTTTCGAGATCGGCAACTTCGCTGAGTGTCGCGCCCGGAGGCTTTTCGAGGAACACATGCTTGCCGGCGGAAAGCGCCTTATGTGCTGCTTCGTAGCGATATTGCGGCGGCATGCACAGCGAAACCGCATCGATCGCTGGCACGGCGTCGAGCATCGCATCGATCGTCGTGAAGCTCGGGATGCCTTCAACGGTGCCATGGCGGCTGGCCGTCGCAATGAGCTTGAAGTCGGGATTCTTGGCGATCGAGGGAAGGTGCTGGTCGCGGACGATCTTGCCGACGCCGACGATGGCGAGGTTAATAGGTGACATGCTGCTGGCTCGCGTTCGGTGTTTCGCTCAAAAGTATGATTTATTTTGCGCCTGTTTTAGCAGAAAGAAACCGGGGGGCAAGCGTCGATAGTCCATCAAAGAGACGCCATCTCGGCGGGCGCAGTCGGCTTCTTGAACTGCAGCGTCACGACCTTATACCCCTCTGCCTCGAGCCTTGAAAGGAGTGTTGGCAGCATCGTCGCCGTGCGATTGTGGATGTCGTGCATGAGAATGATACCGCGGCCCCGCTCATGCAGCAGGTCCATCGTCCGCTTGGTCACGGCTGCTGGCGATGTTGTGAAGTAATCCCTGCTGTCCACATCGACATCCATCACGACCATCTCCCGCATTGCAACGGCAGCGCGCAGCTTTTGGCTGTCGGCAAGGTATGGAAAGCGGAAGAAGTTGACATCAACGCCGGTCGCCTTGGTCACGGCAGCTTCTCCCCGTGTGATCTCCTTCATCGCCACATCGAAGGTCAGCGTCGCCAGGTTTTCGTGCCGGTAGGTGTGGCTGCCGATCGCGTTGCCGTCCATCGCAACCTTGCGTGCAAGCTCCGGATGCAACTCCGCCATTTCGCCGACCATCATGAAGGCGCCCTTGACGCCGAACTGGTCCAGCGTCGCGAGAACGCGATCCGTCCGGCCGGGAATTGGACCGTCGTCAAAGCTGAGAATGACTTCTTTGTCCTCAAGATGCAGGTCATGAATGGACGCGACCGTCAGTGTTCGGCCGGCAAGGTGATGCGGACGGGTCTCGTGAGACATTTGGAGCGGGCGACTGTCGCTCTCCGAAATCTGGCGGCCTTCCGGGGCGACGATCGAAGAGGTTTTGATCGTGCTATCGGGCGCAGGCCGTTTGGTGGATTGGCAGCCGGCCAGGGCCACGCTCAAGATGAGACCGGAAAATACAGCAAGGCGATGCATAAAAGGGGCTCAACAAATCAGTAATGAATGTTGAGACAACCTTGATGATTATGGTTAACGATCGGTTTCGATCGTTCGGGAATGCACCGAATAGTACGGTGTGCGATTGGCTCTCGTTCAGAGCTGTGGCTTCTGTAACGGGCCTTAAGTCAATCCCTTGTGAGCTTAATCCCTCGCCGAGTGCTTGCTTCTGTCCGCAGTCGGCACTTGGCCGCTGCTTTATGGGGTCTGCTGAGGACCGGCTGGCCAATCTAG
>NZ_LOKY01000015.1:0-81705 GCF_002211315.1 Rhizobium sp. R693
GCCCGCCTCGTGCTCCTTCAGGATGCCAATGATCTGTTCGTCTGTGAAACGGTTGCGCTTCATTCTCTGGTCCTCTCAATGGGCCAGAGCTTACTTCAAAATGGATTATTTCAACGGGGCAAGGTCATCACGCTTGCCGTCCAAGGTTGCTGGCCCGTGCATCGAAGTTCAATGCTTTTGGCGACGGCACGTTCCACGATGCGCGAATTTCTGCGCCTACTGTATATCTTTTGCGCTTATCGGACATCGCTTCGATCCTGCCTGACCCCCGATACCGGTTGGCGCATGGTCGCAGCCTCCAACTGCAGACGAGCGGGCAGGCGGAATTTCTTCAACTCCTCCAGAATGGCCGTCAGTCGGGTAAAGACGAGCTGGATCTCGCTGCGGGCATCTTCCATCTTTCGCAACGAAATGGCCCCATCGCTACCAAGCCGTGGAGCTTCGGAAGCCTGATTGAGAGGAAAAGCGACAATATTGCTCATTGAAATTCCCATATCTAATGCGCGAACACTATTCGAGCGCAAGCACACTTCTCTCAAGGCGACGGAGAGCGCGGCTCTCCAGCGCTTGTGTTCAAGCCAAAAAAGCCGGTGAAAATGACGTCAGAACGCTTCCCAGCCGTCGCTGGCGACGGCTGCATTTCCATGAGCAGGGTAGGCTGTGGCGATCTTGGCCCTAAGTTCGCGTGCGGGTGAATTGGACGAACGCGCCATCGCAGCGCCCTGGCGTTGCAACGCATGCGACGCGGAGCCTTTGCCGATATTGAATTCGCTAAGCATTGCCGCGATGCGGCTGACCTCCTGGACCAGCCTATGGCTTGCGGCAGTCGATTCCTCGACCATGGCGGCATTCTGCTGCGTCCCCTGATCCATGGTATTGACGGCAGTATTGATTTCCTGAAGCGCCGTTGCCTGCTCGCGGGCCGCCTCGACGATGGCACCGATATGCCGGTCGATCTCCTTGACTTCCTCGACGATCACCGTGAGCGCGTGACCGGTCGCGCCAACCAACGCGACGCCGGACTTGACCTGTTCGCCTGAGTTGTTGATCAGCTCCTTGATTTCTTTCGCTGCCTTGGCGGAGCGCTGTGCGAGTTCGCGCACTTCCTGGGCGACAACGGCGAAACCTTTGCCGGCTTCGCCTGCGCGTGCGGCCTCAACCCCGGCATTGAGAGCCAAAAGATTGGTCTGGAATGCGATTTCGTCGATCACGCCGATGATGTTCGAGATCTCGCGTGACGAGGTATCGATGGCGCCCATCGCGCCAACCGCCTGCCGGACGATTTCGCCGGATTTCTCCGCTCCCAGGCGGGCCTTGGCAACGAGTTGGCCTGCTTCTTCCGCACGGCGGCTCGAATCCTTGACGGTCGTGGTAATTTCCTCGAGAGCTGCTGCTGTTTCTTCGATTGACGCTGCTTGTTGTTCAGTGCGTTTGGAAAGATCGTCGGACGCAGAGCGGATCTCTTGCGATCCTGCATGAATTTGCGAAGCAGCATCACTGATCCGGTCGATTGTGCCGGCGAGCTGCTCCAGCGCGGAATTGAAGTCGTTACGCAGCGCGTCGTAGGCCTCCGGCAGGTCGGCAGCAATTCGGTAGCTTATATCTTTGCTGGCGATCGCGGCCATGGCTTTGCCGAAACTGTCCGAGACAAGCCGTCGCTCGGTATCGATGGCTTCAGCCTGCGCCTTCTGCTTTGCGATCTCTGCCTCGTCAATGTAGACGGAAATGGCGAGGTCCATGTCGAGCAAAACAGCCTTCACGAGGCTCGCGAGCGCCTTGCCGAAATCGGCAGGTTTCATCGACTTCTTTGAGAAGATTTTGCCTTTGGGGAACATTTCCTCGATCGCACTGCGGATCAGGTGATCGAGGATAATGGCATAGCCGCCAATATACCATTGAGGTTCAAGGCCGATCCGGGCGTGAACCGTGCCGATCGTCCGCACCTTTCCGACATAGTCTTCGTTGAAGTTGCCGTCGGAAATATTCTCCCAATGGCCCATCTGCGCACCCTTGGCCCGGGAAATGTGCTCGTCGGAAGAGAAGAAGCGTTTCACCTCGGGGCTCTTGCGAAGCTGGGTGTAGAACTTGTCGAGCCCGTGCGGCAGCTCGCGTTCGATCAGGCTTTTCAAGGACCGGATGCTGGCGCGGCCTTCACCATCGAGTTGCATGAACTCCAGACGGCGCTCGATATTCTGGTTTTTCGCCGGTGCCGCGGCCAACCCGTGGTTATGACCAGCATGTGCATGAAAATGGTTCGGCATTATACCCTCTGAGAAGCAAGGTTTCAAAATGATGATGTGCGCAATTACGCTCCGAGACCCGCCTTCATGGCGCTAAAAAAGGTACAGACCGAACCTCATCGGACAACGCCCAATTCGGGGTTGTATGGTTTATGAGAGGTAAATGCTTCAATGGCGGACGGGTTATGCTGCGCCTTATGGATATCCACTGCGCGATCCGTACATTTGGACTGCGGTCAACGGCCGAGCCCCCGGGGCACGAACGACGTCTGTAGCGATACCGGGGCGGTATTGACTGTTCGCATTGGCTGGTTGATGCGGAAGCTGGGAGGACTGAGGTCCTTGAGCGGCATCAGACCTATCGCCCCCAAGACGAGCTACATCCCGGCGCTCGCGAGGCGGTATCGCCACCTTCGTCCACTTGACGGAAAGCATATCGGAAGCCGGGAGGCGTGTTGCCGTCGGGAGACCCGAAGGCTGCATATAGACGTTGAGGCGGCCGGGCCGCGAAACGGTAACCAGCGAACAGCCAAGCTTGCGGTACGTCGTCTCCGCAGCGCACGGGCCGGGGCCTTCGTCGCCGACGAAGCCGGCTTCAGCGCTTCAGTCGATTAGGCGCCTTCTGATCGCCTCGGCGACCGCCTGCAGGCGGTTGGATGCTCCAAGTTTCCGGGTTGCCGATTTGAGGTAGCTATTGATTGTTTCCAATGCGTAGTCGGATGCATTGGAAATCTCTTCACTCGTCAAACCCCGGCCGGCCATTTCCAGGCAAAGAAGTTCACCCTTGGTGAGGCGAAGCTGGTCGGTAGCAAATCTGTCCATGATGGGTTTGGTGATGGCAGTATGCAGCGGTTCGGCCATCAAAGACAGAAACTCGCATTCGCCTTGTGTGAATGGCCGTGCGTTTGTGAAGCAAACGGCGCCATAAACGGTGTCTTTCCGGGACAATGGAAACAAGATCCTGTTTCGAACACCGTGGGCGCGAGAAAGATAAAGCAATCTTTGCGGCGGCGAGATCAGATCGAAAGCCTCTTCCTCCGTGTAGGTCGTCTTCCTGGTCTTGCCCACAGCGACCAATGGGTCTTGCGGAGACATCTTTTCAGCAAAATAGGCTTCCATGTAATGCGGAGGCATATCGGTGTCGATCGACTGGCTGCTGCCGAATTCGTATCCTTCCAGATCCAAACCGCCGATGGTCAGGTACTCGAATGAAACAGCCTTCCGCAGTCTGTCGACGAGCGCGTTGTCGCGCAGCCGCCGGACCGTTGGAACCGAAGACAGGTCAGCGAAGCTTGTGATGTCACCTGCGCGGTTATTGAAGGCCATCGTGATTCCTTTGAAAACCAAGTGGCTCACGATTTTGGGGAGGAACAGTTAAGAGAGCACTATCGTCACAAGCAAGAAGTCATGCCTGAAGCTGCTTGCCCGCGACAGTACCACTGGCGGGTGGCAACGTGATCTTTCGCTTTGAACGGCGCAACAAGCGCAATAGCCCACAAGACCTTACGTGCGACGAAACTTGCCGAATGCATGTCCGAAGGACCCGCGGATTTGCAGTCGCAGCGTGTCAATAACCCGCTGCACCTGGTCGGCGCTCTGGTTGATTAAATTTAATCATACTTATCGCCATTTTTTACCAATCATTAATCGGTGTGCCCCAATTTTTGGATCGTCGAAGAGGCCGGTCGACACCGGCTCTAACCGGATGACAGCCTTAATGTGATCTGAGGTACGTGCCTGATCACGAGATCGGGTGTTTTTGAGGTCACGAATGTCCATGAATGCCCGTACGCGCTCCTGCGGTGGCCCAAGCCAAAATCAAGCAATCCAAACCGTGTCAATTCGCGAAACGACGCATAGTGGAACAGATCCGGACGAGCTGTCACAGGCATTGTCGACGCCGGAGTCACCGCTCAAGGTTAGCGCGCAATGCAATGCACCCACCGCATTCCGCTGTAATTTCATATCGGCGGGACAGATTGCTTTGGCAGACTGCGCCTACGAAGGAACATTTCTTCTGAAGCGCGAGGCGCCGACTGAAAAAGTGCTTGTCTTTCTGCCGTTGCAAGGAAGCGCCTCCTTCGACGGCGGGCGGGAGGAGATACACTCAGCTCCGGGTCGCGCCGCAATTTTCGAGGCATGCCATAACGCTGGTGCACGCCTGATGGGGCCCCGCCGTCATCTCGGTCTGTTTATTGATCAGGCGATGATTACGAACCACCTGACCCAAATGCTTGAGCGCACGGTCGACGGCGATCTCAACATTCATCCTCACATCGACCTGACGGCAGGTGCGGGGCTTGCCTTGATGCAGCTTGTGCAGAACCTTCACCGTGGCCTGAGCGACAGCGGCCCCCTGCAGCGGTCGCCACTGGCTTTCAGCTCTCTTTGCGACGCTGCTATCTACCTCCTTTTGGAAAACTGTCCCAATCGATATTCAAATGAGCTCGAACAGAGTGCTCCGGCACCGGCCCCGCGGCATGTAAAACGGGCGGTCGACTTCATGCAGGAGCATATGGCGGAACCGATTTCGCTCGTCGACATTGCGATTGCAGCCAAGGTGAGCGTTCGAACCCTGCAACAGGGCTTTAAGCAATTCAGAAACACGAGCCCGATGTCATACTTACATGAAATTCGGCTGGCTGCCGCCCATCGCGATTTGCTCGAGGCTGGTCCGAGACCGGTCGTCGCCGACGTTGCTCTCAAATGGGGATTTGCCCATTCCGGTCGATTTGCAGCCGAATACAAGAAGCGTTTCGGTCAACTGCCGTCGCAGACCCTGAAGCGCTGAGGTTTACAGATCATGCCGATGCGGCACGAAGTTTGTTCCACTTTGCGTTGGTATCTGAGTGCGGAAAGACACGGGTTTCACGTGTTCAGTTGTCACGTGTTCGATTTGGTGTGTTTGCATGCCAGATGATGTCCTACACGATTTCTCGCCGCGCTATCAGGGTTCATCTTTCGAACAGATGGTCGAAACCTTCAAAGGGAGTTTCGGTCCTTTTGCTGCATCGCCTGCTGGATCGGCCCGAAACTTCCACTGGAAAACTGACTTCTGTTCCGATGGTACAGCGACGATGATTACCTCCCATTTTTCATCCGAGTGGTCGGCGAGTGCGGAGCCTGAGACGCCGCAATGGCTGTCGGTCATGTTCCCTCGCAGCGGCGCCATCAATATCGCTCTCGGCCGAGAGATTGTTGAGGGCACACCCGGAAAGCTCCTTCTGGCCGCAAATCATGAGGCAGAGCGCTTTTTTGTAAGGGGGGAACCCCATCTGTCAGATGTGCTTCGCCTGAACTGGACAATGATTATGCGGAAATTTGCCGCCATATTGGACACGCCATTGGTGGGCGCCCTGGAGCTTTCGCCTGTTGTTGATCTTGCCACTCCATCCGGCCAGCTGATCGGGCGCCTGGCCCAGACGATCATTGTCGGCATGCGTGACGATGGGCCACTATTGCGTTCACCGATCGCCATGGCGCATCTTACTGATGCGTTTGCGGACCTGATGCTACGATCGATCCCGCATCGCTTCTCCCATTTCCTGGACAAGAAAGCAGGTTTGATCGCGCCATGGCATGTGCGCCAAGCAATCGAGTATATGCAGGTAAACATTGCCCTGCCGTTTTCCATGCAAACGGTTGCGGAGGAGATTGGTGTTTCCGTTCGTGCTCTTGAAACGGGCTTTCGGGCCTTCCGAGCAACCACGCCGGCAGCTTTTCTACGAACCATGCGCTTACGAGCGGCTCGAGAAGATCTGCTCGACGCGTCAAACCGGCAATCGGTACGAGACATATGCCTGAAGTGGGGCTTCTTTCATTTCGGCCGTTTCTCTGCGCTTTACAAAGCCGCCTATGGAGAAGCCCCATCCAAAACTAGAAAACGGGCCCCGTGACGTCATTTGACGCATCGTCGGTCGGCGAGGCGGCGTTCGCGCCGGCAAACGTGGCCTGTCCATCGACGAGACGGAAAATGCGCTCGTCGTATGAAGCGCAAGCATCTTGGCCGCATTCATGCGCCCCTTGGCGACATCAATGGGTCGCAGCCAGACAGGTCGGTTCCATCACGAGGGCGTATGATCGGAAGCTGAGCTGGCCCGGAACATGATCCGCTTGTCCCAAATCGCGAAAGGACCCTATGTCCGCCCGATCGCCTGTCCCCAACGAAGAGGGCATTCTACAGTTTCTCGCGATCTGCGATGCCTTCTATCCGCCAGACGCCGTTGAAGCATCGATTGAACAGCAGCGGGATTGGTACAACGCCCTTTGCGCAAGGTTTGATCGCCCGCTGCCCGTCGAGATGACCTTTGCCGACGGCATGCTCCAGCGTATACCGATCCGGCGCTACCGTCCGCGAAATATCACTACGCGGACCATTCTGCTCTATCTGCATGGTGGCGGCTTTGTTGTCGGCTCACTTGATAGCCACCACGCCATCTGTGCGGAGATTGCTGATTTTGCCGGTGCGGAACTCATTTCCGTCGATTACCGGCTGGCCCCAGAATATCGCTGGCCGGCTCAGACCGATGACGGCTTTGCCGTCTTAAAACATCTGCTTTGCGCCAACAAAAGAGTTGTGGTGATCGGCGACAGTGCCGGCGGCAATCTTGCGGCAGGCCTTGCATTGCGTGCACGCGACGCGAGCCTGCTTGGCATCGTCGGCCAGGTCCTGATCTACCCGGCGCTCGGCGGAGACCTTGCCGCGGGCTCCTATGTCGAAATGGCAACCGCGCCCGGCCTGGCGACGGCGGATGTCGCTTATTACCGCGAGATGCTTAAGGCACCGGCGGGCAATGAGATCGCCGAGCCGCTAAAGGCATCTTCCGTTACCGGACTGCCACCTGCCTTCATCACGGTCGCGCATTTCGATCCACTGAGAGACGACGGCCGGCAATATGCCGCCCGGCTGACCGCCGAAGGCATCGACGTCCGGTTCAGGGAAGAACCGCAGATGGTGCACGCCTGGTTGCGGGCCCGTCACATGAGCGATGGCGCCCGAGAAGGCTTTTATGCCATCTGTGCGGCCATCAAACACTTCGCGGCGGCCTGAGATCACATCAGGTCGCGCCCGATCCGCTTTTGCGCAAAGATCTTTTCGAATATCTGCATGTCATTTTCAAAAGCAGTGACGACAGCGCTGACGATCCAATCGCTCCCTGTGCATGCGATCCGCGCGGTTGCGATCGTCCGCACGACCCAATCGGGGCGGCGCATGTCGCAGGTCCAGGTCGACGTGCCGGTCATCGACAGCGGATCATCCGGTGCAATCGACCAGACTTCTTCCCGCAATTGTCGGGTCGACAGGCCGGTCTGCGGATGCTCGTAAAGTCCGGTATCCTCATGGATGTGATACTCCGTCCGGTTGGCCGATAGGTCGCGGATGACCTGCCGCTTCGTTGTGGCGGCCGCATGCTCGATATATTTCGGCAGCGGATCGGAATTGGCCGGTTCCTTGATTTCGATCCTCCTAAACTCACCGAGCAACGGCAGCGCCAGGCCAAGCGATGCGAGATCGATCTCGACCCCTTCGTCTTCCGGCGGCGGCAGGATCATCGGCCAATATGCGGTGGAAAGCGAAAGACGGATACGATGACCCTTGCGGAAGCGATAACCGCAGGCATCAAGCACGAGCCGGACCGACACCTTCTCGCCTGGAGCCAGCGGTTTTGGATCGGCATTGCCATCGCGGTGGGTCAGATTGACGACGCCGAAGGCGACACGCGTTGCCGTGCCGTCCGGATGGACGTCGATGAGCCGGGCGCAGAGATTGCCACCTGTCGAGTGCGAGCGCAGCGCCACCGTAAGCACGGGGCGGCCGAGGTAATCGCAATCCCCGGCAAGTGGTATTGTCTCGAAGATCAGCGAGCCGGCATCGTCGGCTCGTTGATCGATCGCCATTTCGGCGTCTGGCTTCAGCGTGAAATATTCGCCGGATGCCGTCCCGGTGTCGAGCGGAGAGCGCAGATAGACCATGTGATCGGGTGCATGCGGAATCGGCATGCCCTGCGTCAAACGGCCGAATTGCTCGACATAGAAGCATTCCATCTGCGGCGGCGACCAGACGTCCTTGGCGATCCAGAAGCCTGGATCGCTGTCGCGCCGCGTGGCAGGCCGGACCGCATCGAGAATATAGGCGCGGGTCTGCGGCAACGCGTCGATCCCATTATCCTCGCCGCGCAGCCATTTGTTCCACCAGGCGATGGCTTCGCCATGGAAATCCGCGCGGGGCTTCGGCCAGGCGAAGTGCGGATATTTGTGGACCCATGGGCCGATCAGCGCCTTCGCCTTGCTGCCCAGGCCCTCGAGCGCCATTAAAGGCGTATTGCGGTAGCCGTCGGCCCAGCCGGCGATCACGAGTGTGGGGATCTCCACGCTCGAAAAATCCTCGCAAATTGAGCCGTGGCGCCAGAAATCGTCGCGCCGCTGGTGTGCCAGCCACGCCTCCATCAGGAAGGGTTCGCCCGCCAGGCGTTCCAGCCACATCTCCTTCCAGCGCTCGCCGACAAGCGCGGGGTCCGGTGGACGCGATTGATAGCCGAGCATGGTCGCCGCCCATGAAAGCTGTGCGCAAAGATGGCAGCCGTTCTTGTAGTGGATGTCGTCGTTGTAGCGGTCGACGGTCGAGGCGATCGATATGACGGCTTTGAGCGCCGGAGGGCGCAACGCTGCGACCTGAAGGCTGTTGAAGCCACCCCAGGAGATGCCCATCATGCCGACTGCGCCGTTCGACCATGGCTGTGCGGCGATCCAGGCGATCAGCTCACAGGCATTGGCAAGCTCTATCGTCGTATATTCGCCATCGATGACGCCATCGGATTCTCCAGATCCGCGGATATCGACGCGCACGCCAGCAATGCCTGCCGCCGCAAATACCGGATAGGTCGACTCGTCCCTGAGACTGGTCCCGTCCCGCTTGCGATAGGGCAGGAATTCGAAGACGGCGGGAACGGGATCTTCCTGCGCACCGTCCGGCATCCAGATACGCGCGGCAAGCCGCGTTCCATCCTTCAGGATAATCCATTCATTCTCGATGGTGGTGAAACCGCGCGAAGTCATGCTCATTCCCTTGATGCCCATTTCATGAGACGAGGTTTCCGTCTCGTCCAGTCAGTGTCCGGCGCTTTCCATGCGTCGCGTCGCAAGCACCCGTTCCAGCCAGCCGATCTCCATTTCCGGCACGGATTTCAAGAGCAGATCCGTGTAGTCGTCAAAGGGCGGCGACAGCGCCGTCGATTTCGGGCCAAACCGCACCAGCTTGCCGCGATGCATGACCGCCACGCTGTCGGCGATCGCCCGGACGATCGCGATGTCGTGGGTGATGAAGACGTAGGAGAGCTGCTCTTCCTTCTGCAGGCGTAACAGCAGCTTGAGGATGCCCTCTGCTACCAGAGGATCGAGTGCCGAGGTCGGCTCGTCGCAAAGGATGAGTTCGGGTCTGGCGGCAAGCGCTCTTGCGATCGCGACACGCTGCTTCTGGCCGCCGGACAGTTCTGCCGGGTAGCGGTCGATGAAACCCTTGCCCATTTCGATGTGGTCGAGCAGCTCCTTTACCCGGGCGGTTTTCTCGGCGCCTCTCAGGCCATAATAGAAGGCCAGCGGGCGGCCGATGATGTCGCGGACCGTCTGGCGCGGGTTCATAGCCGTATCCGCCATCTGATAGATCAACTGGATGCGTCTGAGGTCGTCGTTCGGCCGGTTCTTGAGACGGGGCGCAAGCGGCTTTCCGTCAAAGACGATGCGTCCGCTGCTTGGCGACAGAAGGCCGGTGATCACGCGCGCCAGGGTCGATTTGCCAGAACCGGATTCGCCGACGACGGCAAGCGTCTGCCCTTTCGGCACATGCAGCGAAACATCGTGGAGGACCTTGAAACCGTTTGAATATTCGGCGCTGACATTCTCTATCTTGAGAAGTCCGACGGACTGATCGGCGGCCTCCTCGCGGTAGGCCTGCCTGACGTTGACGAGGGCACGGGTATAGTCCTGTTGCGGTGCCTCGATGATCTGGTGGACGCTGCCATATTCCACCTGCCTGCCATGGCGCAGGACCATGATGTCATCCGAGATCTGGGCGACGACGGCAAGATCGTGGGTGATATAGAGGGCGGCCGTGTGCGTCTCCTCGATGGCATGCTTGATCGCCGCCAGGACGTCGATCTGCGTGGTGACGTCAAGAGCCGTGGTCGGCTCGTCGAAGACGATGAGTTCGGGGTTGGAACAGAGTGCCATCGCCGTCATCGCGCGCTGCAGCTGGCCGCCGGAGACCTGATGGGCAAAGCGCTCGCCGAAAGTCTCCGGATTGGGCAGACCCAAGACGCCGAACAGATAAAGCGCGCGCTTGCGCGCTTCCTCCCTGGTCATCAGACCATGCGTGATCGAAGCTTCGATCACCTGATCACCGAGCCTGTGCGCCGGATTGAAGGCGGCAGCCGCCGATTGCGCGACGTAGCAGATTCGCGCACCGCGAATTTTTCGGATGCCGCTCTTGCCGAGCGCCAGGATATCGGCGCCGTCGAGCCGCACCTCGCCGCCGGTAATTTCTGCACCACCCCGGCCGTAGGCGAGCGTGGAGAGACCGATCGTCGACTTGCCGGCGCCCGATTCCCCGATCAGGCCGAGAACCTTGCCCTTGTGAAGGTCGAAGGAAACCCCGTCGACGATCGTCACCCGCTTGGGCGGTTCACCCGGTGGATAGCTGGTCGCCTCGATCTTCAGATCGCGAACGGAAAGAAGCTCAGGCATCGCCGCGCCCTCCCTTGAGGCTGGATGTGCGTTTCAGGAGCCAGTCGACAACCAGGTTGACGCAGACAGCCAGCACGGCGATCGCGGTGCCCGGCACCAGTGCGGCGGAAATGCCGAAGATGATGCCGTCCTTATTGTCCTTGACCATGCCGCCCCAATCGGCCGCAGGCGGTTGAATGCCGAGGCCGAGGAAGGAAAGCGTCGACAGGAACAGGATCGAGAAGGCAAAACGCAGGCCGAATTCGGCAAGCAGCGGCGACAGCGTATTCGGCAGGATTTCGCGGAAGATGATCCAGAGCTTGCCTTCTCCGCGCAGTTTGGCCGCCTCGACGAATTCCATCACCGCGACATCGAGCGCCACGGCACGGCCGAGACGGTAGACGCGGGTGGAATCGAGGATCGCCATGACGAGGATCAGGACGATGATGTTCTGTGGCAGGACGGCCAGAACCACGAGCGCGAAAATCAGCGTCGGGATCGACATCATCAGATCGTTGAAGCGTGAGAAGATCGTGTCGATAAGACCACGCGAAACCGCGGCGGTGAAGCTCAAGATGACGCCGAGCGAAAAGGAGATGATGGTGGCGGCGGACGCGACGAGCAGCGTCGTGCGCGCTCCATAAATGAGGCGCGAAAGGATGTCGCGGCCGAGATTGTCGAGGCCGAAGAGATAGTGATCATCGGGCAGTTGCCAGACGTCGCCGACGACCTGGGTCTCGCCATAGGGGGCGATCCAGGGCGCGAAGGCCGCAAAGGTGAAGGCGATCGCGATACCGCTTATGCCGATCCAGGCGGCGATGGGGATGTCTCTCAATCTCATCTCGGATGCCTCAGCCGGGGGTTGGCGATGATCGCGAGAATATCGGCCGTCATGTTAAGGAAGATGTAGACGGCCGCAAAAATGAGACCGCAGGCCTGCACGACAGGCATGTCGCGCACGCTGACCGCATCGACCATGTATTGCCCCATGCCGGGATAGACGAACACGACTTCGACAACGACGACGCCGACCACGAGATAGGCAAGGTTCAATGCGACGACGTTGATGATCGGCGCGAGCGCATTGGGAGCGGCATGCTTGACGATCGAGCGGAAGGCGCCGAGACCTTTCAGCTCTGCGGTCTCCATATAGGCCGACGACATGACGGAGAGGATCGCCGCCCGCGTCATGCGCATCATATGCGCGAGCACGACGAGCACGAGGGTCGCCGTCGGCAGCGCTATCGCCTTCAATCGCTCGATCAAGCTCATGCTGTCGTAAACGGTCGCCGGAAAGGTGGCCATGCCGAACTTCACGGCGAAGAAGAGGATCAGCAGGTAGCCGATGAAGAATTCCGGCAGGGAGATCGCCGCAAGCGAGATCACGTTGATGATCTTGTCCGGCAGGCGGTTGCGAAAGTGCACCGACAGCATGCCGAGGCCGACGGCGAGAGGCACGGAAATGACTGCTGCGAACCCTGCCAGGAAGAGCGAATTGCCGAGGCGCTTGCCGATCTGCTCGCTCACCGAATTCTTGCTGGCCCAGGACGTGCCGAAGTCACCCTGGACTGCGTTGCCGAGCCACTCGACGTAGCGTGTGGTTACTGGGCGGTCCAGCCCTAGGTCCTGGCGGATATTGGCAACGGCCTGGGGCGTTGCCGACTGGCCGAGATAGGTGGTTGCAAAATCGCCGGGCAGCGCTTCCAGCCCACCGAAGATCAGGATGGAAACGGCAAAAAGCAGGATGATGCTAAGCACGAAGCGCTCGAGGATGAGGGCAAGCAGCGGAAAGCGTTGCCGGAAACCGAGGCCGGGCAGGATATTGCTTGGGGCGGAATTGGTCATGGCGAAGACCTCGCGCTAAAAACGTCGGGAGGACCGCGGGTTTCATCCCACGGTCCCGGCTTCGTTGGAGATCAAAGGGGCGCATGCCCCTTGCCATCAGGCATCCAGCCAGACGCGGGTCGCGACGTAGCCGTTCGACATGTCGTTGCCGATATCGTGAACATAACCTTTCACCTGCTTGGTGGAGGCATTCACGAAGTCGTTGAACATCGGCAGGATCAGCCCGCCTTCGTCGCGAACCATCATTGCCATGGTGCGGTACATGTCCTTGCGCTTTGCTTCATCAAGTTCGGAGCGGGCCTGCAGCAAGAGCTTGTCGAAGTCAGGACGCTTGAAACGGGTGTCGTTCCAGTCCGCCGTCGAAAGATAGGCGGTCGAATACATCTGGTCCTGCGTCGGCCGCCCACCCCAGTAGGAGGTCGAGAAGGGCTGGACGTTCCACACGTTGGTCCAGTAGCCGTCACCCGGCTCGCGCTTGACCTCGATCTCGATCCCGGCCTTCTTGCAGCTTTCCTGATAGAGGACGGCCGCATCGACAGCGCCGGGAAAGGCGACTTCGGAGGTGCGCAGGAGGACCGAGCCGCTATGGCCTGACTTCTTGTAGTGGAAGGCGGCCTTGTCGGGGTCGTAGGCGCGCTGCTCGATGCCCTCGGGGAACAGGGCATAGGTGTTGTTAATCGGGAAGTCGTTGCCGACCTTGCCGTAGCCGCCGAGGATCTTTTGCACCATGGTCTCGCGGTCCATGGCGTATTTGAGTGCGAGGCGCAGATCGTTATTGTCGAACGGCGCCTTGTCGCAATGCATGATGAAGACATAATGGCCGCGGCCAGCGGTCGAGAGTATCTCGACGTTGGGCGCGCGCTTCAGCAGATTGACGGTCTTCGGGTCGACGCGGTTGATATAATGCACCTGGCCGGACGACAGTGCCGCGATGCGGGCGGTGGCGTCGTTCATGCCGATGATCTCGATCGAATCGACATAGCCGCGGTCGGTGCGCCAGTCGTCCTGGTTTTTCTCGAAGGTGGCACGGACGCCGGGCTCGAAGCTCGTCAGCTTGTAGGGACCGGTGCCGATCGAGGCCAGCGGATCGTCGACGCCGCCATTCGGCTGGATGACCAGGTGGTAGTCGGACAATAGCAGTGGCATGTCGGCGTTGCCTTCGCTGAGCGTCAGGACGAGATTGCCGCCATCGGCCTTGACCTCCTTGATCGAGCCGAGGACACCGAGTGCGCCGGATTCCGACTTCGCATCGGTATGGCGCTTCAGCGTCGCAACGACGTCGTCGATCGTCAGTTCCTTGCCATTGTGGAATTTGACGCCCTTGCGGATCTTGAAGGTCCAGGTCACTGCGTCCTTCGACGGCTCCCAGGATTCGGCGAGCGCGGGCACGGCTGCGCCAGTCAGCGGATCGGATTCGACGAGCATGTCGCCCCAGCAGCGGCCGACGCAGAACATGAACTGCGACAGGAATTTCGCCGGATCCTTGGAATCGGTCGCGGCGCCGCCTTCAAGGCCGAGCTTCAGGTGGCCGCCACGCTTGGGTTCGGCAGCCTTGGCACTTTCGGCGAAAAGTTTGTCGGCAAAAGCGAGTGTGATGCCCGCTGCCATGGCGCGTCCCATGAATTCGCGGCGGCTGAGCCCGCCGGCGGTGACACGGCTTGCAAGATATCTCGTGTAGTCGTTCATTCCCCAGTTCCTTCTTTATGGTGCGTTGACAGAACTTCCGGGCAGATCCGCAGGCGGTTTCCTCTCCGCCTCCGGTGCCCGCATCATGCGGGAAAATGCTGCGGTTGCCGCCGCCTCGTTATCGTCCTTTCCAAATCGGGTTTCGCTTCTCTGCGAAGGCGAGCGCGCCTTCCAATTGGTCTTCGCTCGAATAGAGTCTGTCGACCGTCGCAAACTGCCGCTTGGTGATCTTGTTCATGGCAGTCTGGAACGTCGAACCCTCCGCTTCGCGCACGATTTCTTTGATCGCGGCATAGACGAGCGGTGGCCCGCCTTCGAGCAGCCGGGCAAGCTCCCATGCCCTTTCCATTAGCCGATCGGCTGGCAAGACCTCGTTGACGAAACCCCAACGATGCGCCTCGTGAACGTCGAGCCAGCGGCCCGTCAAGAGCATGTCCATGGCGATGTGGTAAGGGATGCGCTTCGGCAGCTTGATCGAAGCTGCATCGGCAACTGTACCCGAGCGGATTTCCGGCAGCGCGAAGGTCGCATGTTCGGTGGCAATGATCAGGTCGGCCGAAAGGGCAATCTCCAGCCCACCACCGCAACAGATGCCGTTGACTGCACAGATGACAGGCTTGTTGAGGTCGCGCAATTCTTGCAGTCCGCCAAAGCCGCCCACACCGTAGTCGCCATCGACGGCATCACCGGTGGCCGCTGCCTTCAGGTCCCAGCCGGCGCAGAAAAACTTGTCGCCTGCGCCGGACACGATGGCGACACGCATTGCCGGATCGTCGCGGAAATCTCGAAAGATCAGCCCCATGGCACGGCTGGTCGCAAGGTCGATGGCGTTGGCCTTCGGCCGGTCGATGACGACTTCGAGTATTGCGCCATCAAATCGTGTGCGAATCTGGTCGCTCAACCTATGCTACCCTCCTCCGCCTTATCAGGGCATCAACTGCAGCAACGCCGCGCCCTTCGGGAAGAACCATCAATGGATTAATGTCCAGTTCCTCCAGGCGCACCGCATTCTTAACGACATATTCTGCCGCTGCTGCGACAGCGGCGACCGCAGCTTCGAGATCGCCTTTCGGGTGTCCGCGGTAGCCATGGATCATTTTTGCAATCTTGAGACGCAAAATCGCCGCTTGAATGTCCGGTTTCGTCGCCGGAAGCGGCAGGATGACCGAATCATCAAGCAATTCGACGAAGATTCCGCCTGCGCCGAGTGTGAGCGACAATCCGAAGGCGGAATCGCGGGTAGCGCCAATGATGAGCTCGGCGACCGGTGGATCGACCATCTTCTCGACGAGATAACCGGCATTCGGCGGCATGGCCGCTGCCGCATTTGACACCGCCTCCTGATCCTTGAGGTTGAGTGCGACGGCTCCGGCCTCGGTCTTGTGCGCCATACCGAGGCCCTTCAGTGCAACAGGGAAACCGAGTCGTTCGGCTTGGTTGGCCGCTTCTCGGGGAGAAAAGGCCAGCAGTCCTTTCGGGACGGGCAAGCCGAAAGCGGCAAGCTCGACCTTTGCATCGGCTTCCGTCAGGGTCTCGATCTCGCCCTCCATAGTGGACGCGTCGAGCAGTGGCAGGGGAGACGGCCGATTCCAGGCGCGGCCGATGCCGGCGGCGACTTCTGCCGCCGTGATGGTCTCGTCGATGCCCGAGAAGGCGATAATGCCGTTTGCCATCAGGCGATCGGCGGTCGCCTCCGGCATATTTTCCGGAAGGGTCGCGACAAGCCCGGTCAGCGCGCCAGTGGCGGAGGCCGCGGCAATCACCGCATCCACCGTCGTCGTCCACTCGGATGCATCGCACCGATCACTGCGGGGAAAATCGAGGACGACGAGATTGAGGGCATATCCCCCTTCGAACATGGCGCTGAAGGCTTCGGCCTGGCGTGCGAAATCGCCCCAGACAAAGGTGTGATAGTCGAGCGGATTGGAAAGCGTCACCATCTCGCCCAAGACCCGCCGCAGCCGTGGCAATTGCGCCGGCTGCAACGCACCGAATTCCACGGCGCGCCCGACGGCGGCATCTGCGAGCAGCGAAGCCTCGCCTCCCGAACAGCTCATCGACGAGATCGAATGGCCTGCGAGCGGGCCGGCGACATGCAGCAGCTTCAAGGTTTCCAAGAGCGCCGGCAAGCTCTGAACGCGGCCGAGGCCGAGGCGGGCGAGCACGGCATTCGCGACGGCATCACTGCCGGAAAGCGAGGCGGTGTGCGACACGGCCGCACGCTTTGCCTGCTCGGACCTGCCGACCTTCAGCACGACGACCGGCTTGCCTGAATGGCGGGCGATAGCGGCCAGGCGTTCGAGGGCGGCGAGATCGCCGAAGCCTTCGACATGGAGGCCGAGCGCTGTGACGCGCGGATCGTCGATCAGGGCGCAGGCAACATCACAAAGCGATATCTGCGCCTGGTTGCCAGCGGTCACCATATAGGCGATCGGCAGGCCACGGGTCTGCATGGTGAGGTTGATGGCGATATTGGAGGACTGCGTGAGGATCGCGACGCCGCGTTCGCTACGCCGCAGGCCGTGCTGATCGGGCCAAAGCAGCGCGCCGTCGAGACCGTTGATGAGCCCGTAGCAGTTTGGCCCGAGGATCGGCATGTCGCCGGCGGCCGCCAGCAGGGCCTGCTGTAGCTCGGCGCCGTCGCCGAGTTCACCGGTCGCCTCGCTGAAGCCCGATGCATAACAGACCGCTCCGCCGGCGCCGGCCTGCGAAAGGCTGCGCACGATCTCGACGGTCAGCATCCTGTTGACGCCGACGAAGGCAGCGTCGGGTGCCGAAGGCAGTTCGGATACCGAGCGATAGCAGGGCCGCCCGAGCACCTCGCCAAGCTTGGGATGGACGGGCCAGATCTCGCCGGCAAAGCCCATGCGGTCGCACTGCTCGATCACCCTGCGCGCCGCGCGGCCGCCGAAGACGGCGATCGTTTGCGGTCTGAGCAGGCGGTCGAGCGGGCCAGGCGTCATCAGTTCACGCTCCTAAAGGTCGAAGCAGGTCGCGGCTGATGATGTGCCGCTGGATTTCAGAGGTGCCGTCCCAGATACGCTCGACGCGCGCATCGCGCCAGAAACGGGCAAGCGGCAGGTCGTCCATCAGGCCCATGCCGCCGAAGATCTGGATCGCCTCGTCCGTCACGCGGCCCAGCATTTCGGAGGCATAAAGTTTGGCAGAGGCGATCTGCCGGTCCGCGGAAAGGCCGGCGTCGAGGCGCCAGGCGGCTGAAAGCGTCAGCCACTCGGCCGCGTCGATTTCTGTGATCATGTCGGCAAGCTTGAAGGACACCCCCTGATTGGCTCCGATCGGCTTGCCGAACTGCTTGCGCTCGGCGGCGTAGGGCAGGGCCATGTCAAACACGCGACGTGCCCGGCCGACGCACGTGGCGGCGACCGTCAGCCGCGTACCGTAAAGCCATTGATTGGCGATATCGAAGCCGCGATGCACTTCGCCGAGCACCTGGCTTGCGGGGATCCGGCAATCGTCGAAGCTCAGCGTGCAGTTGTGGTAGCCGCGGTGCGATACAGAATCGTAGCCCTTGAGGATTTCAAAGCCGGGCGTGCCGCGATCCACCAGGAAGGCAGTAATCTTTTTCTTGAAGCCTTTTGGCGTTTCCTCCTCCCCCGTCGCGGCAAAGACGATCACGAAATCAGCGACGTCGGCATGTGAGATGAAATGTTTCGTGCCGTTCAGGAGGAAATCGCTTCCGTGACGCCGGGCAGCGCATTTCATGCCGCGCATGTCCGACCCAGCGTCAGGCTCGGTGATGGCAAGTGCGTCGATCTTCTCGCCGCGCACCGCAGGCAGGAGATAACGTTCGCGCTGTTCGCCCTCGCAAGCCATCAGGATGCCGGAGGGCCGGCCGAAGAAAACCGTCAGCCCCAGCGAGCCGGTTCCGAGCTCGCGCTCGACCAGAGTGAAGGTGACATGGTCAAGGCCGGCGCCACCGACCTCCTCGGGGAAATTGCAGGCGTAAAAGCCGAGATCGATGCATTTGCGCTGGATCTCGCGCCCGAGCTCCGACGGGACGATGCCTGTGCGCTCGACCTCGTTCTCATGCGGATGGATTTCGGTTTCGACAAAAGTGCGGACCGTCTCGACGATCATTTCCTGTTCTTCGCTCAGTCCGAAGTTCATGCCGCTCCTCCTACCGTTTCTGGCCGACCTGCCGGCCGGCGCCTTCAGGCACCGCTAACACGGCATGCGCTTGCGCAATCCCCTTCGCTTTGTCGAACACAGCGGCCGGTGCAGGGATAGCCTTCCCCGCCTTGCTGTCGACATGCAGCAACATGTGCTCGGCCGTGGCGAGGGCCTCGCCCGTCGCCGTGCCGTAAAGGGTGTGGAGGACATGCAGTCGTTTTTCGTCGACAGACAGGATCTGGCAGGTCGAATGGATCGCCTGGCCGAGCTTTGCCTCGCCGAGATGGCGGATGTGGGTTTCCACTGTGTAGTAGCTCTGTCCCGCCTCGACATAGGCGAGATCGACGCCGATCAGGCGCAACAGTGCATCGGACGTGTCGCCGAAAACCTGCAGGTAGCGGTGTTCGGTCATATGGCCGTTATAGTCGACCCAGGCAGGGCTGACTTTCGTCTCGATAAGCCTGAGCGGCTTGGATGGGTCAAAAGACACGGATGTCCCGCCGCCTTGTGCCCAGAGCGATTGTTCGAAGTCCTTCAGCAGCTTGCCGGCGCCCCATCCCTTGCCGCCGTGGCCACCCTTGAGGGCTTGCAGGATGCCGACGAGGTTTTCGTCGCGGATGCGTTCGAGCTCGCGGATCGAGAGGCCGGCCGCCTGTTCGTCTGATTGCCGGCCGATCTTTTCAATCAGCGCATCGTCGAGATCGACGACGTCGGTAAGCTTGGTCCATGGCCAGGCGAGGCAGGGACCGAACTGGGCGAGGAAGTGTCGCATCCCGGCCTCGCCGCCGGCAATGCGGTAGGTCTGGAACAGGCCCATCTGAGCCCAGCGCAGGCCGAAAGAGTAGCGGATGACGTCGTCGAGCGTCTCGACGGTGCAGATATCGTCATGGATCAGCCACAGGGCCTCGCGCCATAGCGCTTCTAGCAGCCGGTCGCCGACGAAGGCCTCGATTTCCTTGGCGATATGGACGCCCTTCATGCCGATCGGCGGCAGTCTTTCCATCGCCGCCCGGATGGTGGCCGCTGATGTCCTTTCGCCGCCGACGATTTCGACAAGCGGAAGCAGATAGACGGGGTTGTAGGGGTGGGCGACGAAGAGGCGTTCGGGATGCTTCATGTCACGCTGCAGATCGGTCGGCAGCAGGCCCGAGGTGGACGAGCCGATCAGAGCGTTGGGGCGCGCAGCTGCATCGATCTCATTCAGCACGCCGCGCTTGAGTTCGAGCCTTTCCGGCACGCTCTCCTGGATCCAGTCGGCGTCAGCGACTGCTTCGTGCAGCGTCTTGCAGAAATTAAGCCTGCCGCGGGCCGGCAGGGGGGCGCCGGTCAGCATGGTATAGGCTTTTTCGGCATTGGCGATCACGTCGCCGACGATGCGTCCCGCATCCGGATGCGGGTCGAACACATTCACGTCGATGCCGGCCAGCAGGAAACGAGCGATCCATCCGCCGCCGATGACGCCTCCACCGATACAAGCCGCCTTGTTGATCCCTGCCATCCCGTCCTCAGCGCTTCGTCAGTTTGAGTTTCTTGCGGACCTCTTGCGGACCGATGATCCGCGCACCCATGCCTTCGACCACCTGTGCGGCCTTTTCGACGAGCTGCGCATTGGTGGCAAGCTGGCCCTTGCCGACGAAGAGATTGTCCTCGAGCCCGACACGCACGTTGCCGCCAGCCAGAATGGCCGCCGCCGGATAGGCCATGGCGTTGCGACCGATCGAAAAGGCCGAAAAGGTCCAGCTCTCCGGTACGTTGTTGACCATCGCCATGAACGTGTTGAGATCGTCGGGCGCGCCCCAAGGAATGCCCATGCAGAGCTGGATCAGCACCGGATCTTCGATCAGGCCTTCCTCGGCAAGCTGCTTGGCAAACCAGAGATGGCCGGTGTCGAAGGCCTCGATTTCCGGCCGCACGCCGAGATCCGTCATCTTCCTCGCCATGGCACGCAGCATGGCCGGCGTGTTGGTCATGACATAGTCGCCGAGGTTGAAATTCATCGTGCCGCAGTCGAGCGTGCAGATTTCCGGCAGGCATTCGGCGACATGGCTGACGCGCTCGCTGGCGCCCGCCATATCGGTTCCTTTCGGATTAAGGGGAAGGGGAGTTTCGACATCGCCGAAAATCAGATCCCCGCCCATGCCGGCGGTGAGATTGAGGACGACGTCGATATCCGCCGAGCGGATGCGGTCGGTGACCTCCTTGTAAAGCTCGTTGCGGCGGCTGGCGGCGCCCGTTTCCGGATCGCGGACGTGGCAGTGAACGACCGCGGCACCAGCCTTTGCCGCGTCAATGGCGGCGCCGGCGATCTGCTTGGGAGTGATCGGCACGTGACTGGATCTGGAAACCGTATCGCCGGCGCCGGTGACAGCGCAGGTAATGAAGACATCGCGGTTCATCGCAAGAGGCATGGTGTCGTTCTCCGTCTTGTCCGCATTACGCGACAGGACGAACGGAGATGCTTTGCAATTTCAGAAGCAAGCGATACATTATCGGAATCACAGGGAGGTGGTTTTGCTGCAGCGATCGACGGAACGGCTCGATATCGACCTTCTTGTCCTGCCGGATACGAACCTGATCCTGATCGCGTCGGTCATCGAGCCGTTGCGCGGCGCAAACCGCATTTCCGGCAGCGAGCTCTATCGTTGGCGGCTCCTGACGCCGGACGGAGCGCCGGTCCCGACCACGAGCAATATCGCCGTGCCCGCCCAGGACGCCTTTGGGGCGACGACCGAGGATGCACCGCTCTTCGTACTTGCCAGTTACAACTGGCGTCGAAGCGCGACACAGGTCCTCAAGATGCAGCTCTCCCAGGCCGCCCGTTACCGCAAAATGATTGCCGGCATCGAGTCCGGCACATGGCTGTTGGCGGAGGCAAGCCTGCTCGACGGACTGCCGGCCACCGTCCACTGGGAGGACTACGAGGATTTTGCCATGGCCTATCCGCAGGTGCGGGCAGTGAAGGATCGTTTCGTCATCGACGGCAAGCGGCTGACGACATCAGGTTCGCTTCCAACCGTCGACCTGATGCTGGAGGTGATCAGGCAACGTCAGGGTTATTCGCTGTCGCTCGAAGTCAGCCGGCTGTTCCGTTACGAGCAGCCTTCCTTCCATGCCGACGAACAGCTTTCGGCAGCTTCTGCGGGACTGCGCGTGCACGATCCCCGGGTAACGCAGGCGGTACGATTGATGGAGGAGCATATCGAACAGCCTCTCATTCTCGCGCGGCTGGCCCGCAGGGTGGGCATCAGCGCCAGGCATCTGCAGGATCTGTTCCAGCAGGCTATCGGCGCGCCGCCGCATGTCCACTATCTCGCGCTGCGTTTGAATGCGGCGCGCCGCAAGGTGATCGAGACGACGGCCTCCTTCGCCGATATCGCGGCGGCGACCGGCTTCAACTCGGCCTCAGCCTTTGCGAGAAGCTATCGGGCGAGTTTTTCCGAAAGCCCGTCCGAGACCCGGCGCCGATTGCACCGCCGCATCACGTCATCGCCGACATAGGCTGGAACGCGTCCCGCACCATTTCGGCCAGTTCCCGCACGGCCTCGCTGGAGCGAAAAGTGCTCCGGCGCAGTACGACCTTGGAGGCATCGACCGGCGGAAAACCGTCGTCGGCGGTCAGCTCCCGGCAGCCGGGTGGAATGTTGCTGCGCGAAAGCGTGGTGACGGCAAGGCCGGCGGTCACGGCGTTCTTGAGCCCTGAGCCCGTGTCGGCGATGAATGCTATCCGGTAGTTGCGGCCGAGCTGCTCCAGCGACCGCAGCGCAAAATCGCGCGACCAGGTGGAGTTGCGGTAGGTTGCGATCGGCAAGGGATCGATGTCGTGCAGCCTGTGGACCATGGATGTGACCCAGACGGTCGGATCGATGCACAGGACCTCGCCTTTCGTCTGGTCGCTCCAGTCGAAAACGACGGCCAGATCGAGCTCGTCGCGCTCCAGGGCGGCAATGTTGCGGACCGTATAGTCGCAGGAAACGGTAACCTCGACGGCCGGGTGGCGTACGGCGAAAGCCGCAAGTGCCGCCGGCAGCACCGTCTGGCTGTATTCCTCGGGAATTCCGATCCGCACCGGCCCCTCCAGCGGTCTGCTGCGGATCGTCGCGGCGGCCTCGCTCAGGAGGTCGATGATCCTGCGGGCATAAGGCACGAGCTGTATGCCCTGGCGCGTCAAGAGCACGCCGCGAGCGCCGCGCTCGAAGAGGGTTTCGCCGATCGTCTCCTCGAGCCTCTTTATCTGCGCGCTGACGGCCGACTGCGTCCGCCCGATGCGCTGGGCTGCCGCGGAGAAATTGGACGTCTCGGCGACCACCAGAAAAGTTCTCAATAGGTCGCTTTCGATTGGTTCGCGCATGAATAGCCATAGAAAAAATCGATGACAGCTATCTCAACTATTCGTTTGTCCAATGTCAACTTCTGACCCAGAAAGGAACGGCGTTCGACTTCCTTCTTTGAGACCATCCGTGTGACCATTGAAAATCCGACCACACACCTCGCAGGCAGCGAGCACGGGAAGGGCGTGCTTCTCATCATTGCCGCGACGCTTGCCTGGAGCGCGAGCGGTGTCTATTCGCGGCTCCTGACGACCGACGTATGGACGGCGATCGCCTGGCGGTCGTTGTTCGGTGGACTGTTCCTGCTGATCCCCTGTCTTTTCCTCGAAGGGGGTATTTCACGGCGGCAATGGCGTTCCGTCTTCCATCCGTCCGGTCTTGCCATGATCGCATGCCAGACTTTCAGTCAGGGATGTTTCATCGGGGCGCTTTACATGACCACCGTCGCCAATGTGACGATGATCTATGCGACGACGCCCTTCATCGCAGCCCTCTTCGGCTGGCTCATCCTCAAGGAGAGGGTTGCCAGACGCACGCTGATTGCTGGCGGCGTCTCGCTGATTGGTGTTGCGGTCATCGTCGCCTCGTCGATCGGCGGCGGCACGGGCTGGGGCGATCTGCTGGCGCTCGGCATGACTGCGTCCTTCGCGCTCGTCATCATCATCCCGCGCATCGATCCCGACGTGCCGAGCCTGCCGCCGACCGTCGTCTCCGCTTTCCTGACCCTCGTCATCTTTGCGCCGTTTAGTTCCGTCGGCTCGCTCGATCTGCGCAACTGGATCGTTCTTGCCGCTTTTGGCGCGACCAATTTCTCTCTCGCGCTGGTTCTCTTCCTTGCCGGGGCGAAGCGGATGTCGCCGGCTGAAGCGGCGCTGATCGGCACGATGGAAATCGTGATCACGCCCTTCTGGGTCTGGCTTTTGTTTTCCGAACAACCGCCGCTCGCCACCTGTTTCGGCGGCGCGATCATTCTTGGTGCCGTGTTCTGGCATACGACCATCGACGTCAATCGCAACCGGCGGCCGCATTGCGCCTAGAAATCAGATATCGGCTAAGAGCCGCCCTGTGTGGCAGGATTGGGATAGAGGGCAGCCGGAATTCGTCGACAAAGATGGCTCTGTCATAGCTCGCGATGGTCGATCAACTTCGTTGCAGTTTCATCGCCGAACGACCAACGATCCAGTATTTCACACGGGCTAACTCGGTCGATGGGTTCCCCGGCGAGAGTGAAAAGTTCGTGCCAGCAAAAACCCATGGCGCCAATGCGTAATGTTGGCAGGACTACTGACCAAGGTTTTGGGCGGCATCGTGTGTCGCCTGGAACTCACGCCCTGTTTGTGGGGATTGGATGTAAGGCGGAATTGCCGCCGGCAACCGCAGCTGTTGACAGCTTGCGGTCAAACGTCGCCAATTGGCCTCCATGCGCTTTGGCCATCGCAAGTAGATAGGTGTCAGTGACCTGTCCAGCGGTTAGAATTTTCGTGGTATCGATATCACCTGATCCAACCAGGCTCACATCATCGGGCCAAAAATGATGGCCAGGGAGCGACCGGAGTTTCTTGACAATTTCCATCACAGGGGACGGAGTACCTGGAGAATTGGGATACTTTGGATTGCCGACAATCCGGACGACACCATTTTCGGTGATGGGGCAGGTCGCCCACGCGAAATGACCAATTGCTGAGAACCATTCGTGCGCATCGTCATGGGCTACATGGCCCGGATCAATCAAGGCAATCAGAACATTGACGTCCAATAGAAAAATCACGGCAATTCGTCACGCAAGGCATTAACGACTTCCAGGGTCACTGGAGGCGCATCCGGCCGAGGTGACAGGAGAGGAATTCCATTGCGCTCACCGCCACTGGCGGGTCGGCGCAGCGACCGTCTCGCCAGTTCGGAAATGACTTCTCCGACGCTTCGGCGCTGCTGTGCTGCCATCGCCTTTGCCGCGATCAGGATGTCGTCGTCAATTGCGAGGGTGGTTCTCATATTCGCCTCATCACGCATCACGCATCATATAGCGCAGTGAGCCGGTTTTCTCAAGGAGCCTTAATCAGCTTGGCCGCGTCGTTCGCCTCGGCAGATCTCATGCACCAGCGTGGTGGTTCCAGTCACAGCGATCGCCGGACCGCGACCCGGGTTGTCGACAGGCGTTGGCGACTTCGCCTCAATCTTGATGAGCCTCATCATAAAGTTGTTGCGCGGCAAGGACCGCGTCCATGTTTTTTTCCGCCCAGTGAGCGAGCGCCGAAATCGTCTGCGTAAGCGTGCGCCCCAATGGGGTCAGGGCGTACTCGACAGTCACCGGCACCGTCGGAAATATCGTCCGCGACACCAGCCCATCACGTTCCAGTTTCTTGAGCGTTTGCGAAAGCACCTTTTGCGAGATGCCCTTGATGTCCCGGCGAATATGATTGAAGCGCACTGGGCCACCATCCAGCCGATCGAGGATCAGCACGGCCCATTTGTCTGCCAGCCGGTCGAGCACCAGCCGTGTGGGACAACGATCTTCGTAGACGTCATATGCATGCTGCATCGCTGTCATGTCTGCCTTGTTCCATTGTGCTCGGTTTCCGAAAGGAAACTATGTGACAGGAAAGTGCTCTCTTTCCCGATTTCAATTTATCTATATCTATCAGATCGAAAGATAGTTTCCAACAGATACCAAGGTGATCGATATGGGCAACAAGATTCTAGTTCTCGGTGCGACGGGCACCGTGGGGCGCCATGTGGTGGAGGGCCTCTTGGCGAAGGGCGAGGTTGTCAAGGCCGCCTCTCGCGCTGGCAAGCCGGTCGCAGGCGCCGAAGGCGTGGTGTTCAACTACGGCAAGCCGGAAACCTTCGACGCGGCTTTCAACGGTGTCGACCGCGCCTATGTGCTCCTCCCCTCAGGATATGTTGATTCCAAGGGCCTGTTGGGGCCTGTCATCGAAACTGCGGCCGCCCGCAAGGTGAAGGTCGTTCTTCAGAGCGTCTTCGGCGTTGATGCCGACGACGCCATTCCATACCGGCAGGTTGAGATTGCGCTGGAAAAGTCCGGCACCCCCTATGTGATTTTGCGCCCGAATTGGTTTGCCGACAATTTCCATACGTTCTGGAAGGCGGGCATAGACCATGGACAGATCGCTCTGCCCGCCGGCGAAGGAAAGTCAAGCTTCATCGACGCCCGCGACATCGCGGCGAGCGCTGTTTCGGCCCTGACCTCGTCAGCCTTTGATGGCAAGGCGTTCAACCTGACGGGGCCTGAAGCGCTGTCTTACGCAGATGCCGCTGCAATTCTTTCTAACGTCATCGGCAAGCCGGTTACATATAAGGCCGTTGGCGACGACACCTTTGTCGGCATCCTGACCGGCGCCGGTGTGCCCACCGACTACGCGGGATTCCTCGCCACCATCTTTTATCCGGTCCGTGAAGGCTGGACCGCCGTCGTTACCGGCGATGTAAAAACCCTGACCGGCAAGTCGCCGCGTTCGCTGCAAGCCTATGCGGCGGACAACGCCGCAGCCCTGAAATCGTAAACGGGCAACGAGGCTGCCGACGGTGCCATCCGCCGTCGGCTTCTCGCAAACCCAAAGGACGCGTAGAGCTAGACTAACGTCGAGCTTTTCAGGTCGCGCCGTCTACTCCGGAGTTGTGGCAGCCGGAGGTTTGCTGGCCCTGTCGCGGCCGTGGCCGAAAATTCGACCCTTGACGGCCTCCCTGACGGTTTGGACGAGGATATACAAAAGCGGGATAACCAGGAGGCCGACGATAGTGCCAACGAGCAGTCCTCCGAGGACTGTCGTGCCGATTGCCTGCCGGCTGGCTGCGCCCGCGCCCGTCGCAACGACCAAAGGCACAACGCCAAGCACCGACGCCATCGCAGTCATCAGGACGGGTCTAAAGCGCTGTGCCGTTCCGGCGGTGGCTGCCTCCATGATGCCGAGACCTCCTTCCCGGCGTTCCTTGGCAAACTCCACGATGAGGATTGCATTTTTCGCCGCAAGCCCGATAAGCAGCAACAGGCCGATTTGCGCGTAGATATTGAGATCGATGCCGCCAATCACGAGACCGCCCAACGCTCCGACAACAGCCACCGTCACCGATAGCATCACCGCCACCGGCACGCTCCAGCTTTCATATTGAGCAACCAGGAAAAGGTAGGTGAACACGATCCCCATGATGAGGATGATTGCCGTCTGATTGCCTGCCTGCCGCTCCTGCAACGCCAAGCCGGTCCACTCGTAGCCGAAGCCGGGGGGGAGTTTTTCCGCCGCGAGCGTTTCCATGGTCTCCAGCGCATCGCCGGTGCTGGATCCGGCTGCAGCCTGGCCGTTGATCGCAGCCGACGGGAAGAGATTGTAACGGTTGATCGAGTTCGGACCGTAGACGGTCGAAATGGAAAGCAGTCCTTGCATCGGAACGAGATTGCCGGACTGCCCGCGCACCCGCAATCGCTGAATATCTTCAATTCGTGTTCGGAAACTCGGCTCGTCTTGAATGCGGACCTGATACACGCGCGAGAAGATGTTGAAGTCGTCGACATAGGACGATCCGAGGTGGGATTGAAGCGTGCTGAAAATCGTTGCCGGAGAAACGCCGAACAGTTCGGCGCGTTTCCTGTCTATGTCGAGATAGATTTGGGGCGTATCCGCGGAAAAAGTGCTGAACACGCTGGACGTCTTCCCCGTCTGGTTTGCCGCGATGATCAGGCCGCGCATCACTTCGGCCAGTTCCTCCTGACTTTGGCCGGCGCGCGCCTGAAGACGGAAATCAAATCCCCCCGTCGTGCCGAGGCCAGGTATCGCCGGTGGATTGAACGGTACAATCGAGGCCGTTGAAATCGTTGCGAATTCAGCGCGCAACCGGTTGATGAGTGCAAAGACGCTTTGATCGCTCCCACGCTCGTTCCAGGGACGCAGCGCGGAAATGACCATTCCGGAGTTCGAGCCACCACCACCCACCATGCTCGAGCCAGCGATGCCGATAGTATTCGCAACGCCGGGGGTTCGCTGAAGCACGGAGCTGACCGTTGCAATTGTCTGCTGCGTTCTTTCCAGGGACGCCCCGCTTGGCAATTGCACGTTCATGAAGAGATAACCCTGGTCTTCGGCAGGTACGAACCCGGTCGGCAGGACGCGATAGAGGCCGTAAATCCCGCCGAAAACAGCGACGAGGAGCAAGACAGCCAGAACCAGCTTGCGGGAAAAGATGTCCAGCAAATGCAGGTAAAAACGTCGTGACGCGTCCAGGCCTCGGTTCACCTTGCTGAAAAATAGTGACGGGCTTTGCTGTCCTGGCCGCAGCATGAGAACGCACAAGGCTGGACTGAGCGTCAACGCATTGATCGTCGAGAACGTGATCGTCACCAGAATGGTAACGGCAAATTGACGGTAGAGCTCACCGGTTATGCCAGCAAGAAAGGCCACCGGAATGAAAAGGGCCGCCAAGACCAGCGTGGTGGCAACGATCGGACCGGTTACCTCGCTCATCGTGCGCAACGTGGCTTCGCGCACCCCAACGCGGGCCTCGCTCATCACCCGCTGGACGTTTTCCACGACGATGATGGCATCGTCCACCACGAGACTGATGGCGAGTATCATCGCAAACAGGGTGATTGTGTTGGCCGAATATCCCATCAGGTAGAGCACGGCGAAACCGCCCACCAGCGAAACGGGGATGGTCAATGTGGGGATGACCGTCGCGCGCCAGTCTTGCAGGAAGATAAAGACGACGGCGACGACGAGAGCAAAGGTGATCGCCAGCGTGACGAGAATTTCTTGGATGGTCTGTCGAACAAAAGCCGTCGTGTCGAAAACCACGGTGTATGCAACGTCGTCGGGAAACTGCTTCGACAGTCTCTCCAATTCGCTAAGGACGGCGGTGGACACGGCAAGCGCATTGGCATCTGACGATTGATAGACGACCACCGTCGCGCTGGGCTGCCCGTTCAGGGTGGAGGCGGTGTCATAGGATTGTGCGCCGAGTTCCACCCGGGCAACGTCGCGGATACGCACGACTGCGCCGTCCCGGTTGGTCCGAATGATGATGTTGCCGAACTCGGTCTCGCTTGCCAGCCGTCCGCGGGCCGTAACGGTCAACTGCATTTGCTGGCCTGTTACCGACGGCGGTGATCCGAGCTGGCCGGCGGACGCCTGAGCGTTCTGAGCCTGAATGGCTGCGGTCAGATCAGCCGCCGTTACTGAAAGCGCCTGCATGCGGTCAGGGTTCATCCATACCCGCATGCTATAGGCGGGGCCGAAAACGCTCGCTTCTCCGACGCCGGGGAGCCGCGCGATCGCGTCGCGGATGTTTATCGTCGCGTAGTTGCTGATGAAAACTTCGTCTTTCGTCCCCTTTGGCGAATAGATCGCAAAACCGAGAAGCATGCTCGACGAACGGCTTCTCACCGACACACCGGTCTGGGTCACCGCAGCGGGAAGTCGCGGCGTTGCCATGGCCACGCGGTTCTGCACGTTGACCTGGGCGATTGCGGGATCTGTCCCCGCCGCAAAGGTCACCGTCAGGCTGTACGTGCCATTGTTGGTGCTGGACGACGACATGTAGAGCATGTCTTCGACGCCGTTCACCTGATCCTCGATAGGTGCTCCCACGCTGTCCGTCATGACGCTGGCACTGGCACCGGGGTAGCTCGCAGTTACCTGAACCTCCGGCGGTGTGATCTGAGGGAATTGCGCGACTGGTATCAGGAGGAGGGCGACCGTGCCCGCTATCATCATGACGATCGCAATAACCATCGCAAACCGTGGTCGGGCGACGAAGGGGGCCGATATATTCATTGCTGCGTTCCAGCCTGGGGCGTGAGGGAGGAAGGTGAGGTGATGCTGCCTTCGGCCGCGGCCACTTGCGTGACATTAACGGCCACACCTTCAGAAACGTTCTGCAGTCCCTCCACGATCAGGCTCTCGCCGCCTTTAAGTCCTTCGTCCACGACCCAGTTTTCGTCTGCCTGCTTTGAGACCTTTATCCGCTGCAGCACAACGCGCTTCTCCTGATCGACAAGCAGGACGAATTTGCCCTCGCGGTCTTGCTGGACAGCACCCAACGGGACGACGGGGCGCATTTTCCTTTCTGCCTCCGATATGATCACCGTGACGAACTGGCCCGGAATGAGCAGGCTCTCTGGATTGCTGAACAGTGCTCGAATGGCCAGCGTGCCCGTTGTCTCGTCGATTTCGTTCCCGAAAAACTCGATCTTGCCCGTCTCGCTGTATTGCTGGCCGTTGGAAAGGCGCAAGGTAGGCTCAAACTTCCTTGCAAGATCGTCTTTGCTTGCGCCACCCGCGGCCGCCCGCAGGTCAAGGATCGACCGGTCGCTGACGGAGAAGACGACCCGGATCGGGTCCATTTCCACGACACGCGCCAATGTCGATGAACTGCCGCTTACGAAGCTTCCGACCGACAACTCCGCTGCCCCGATGCGGCCCTCGATCGGAGAGGTTATGCGAGTGTAGCTGAGGTTTAGTTCTGCTTGCCCTACTTGTGCCTGCGCCGACAAGACGTTCGCTTGGGCCGTTTCCACCGCTGCTTGACTCTCTTCCAGGGTGGCGCGCGATACGGTCTGTGAGCTCAGCGACTGATTTCGTTCGAGCCTTCGTTGCGCATCTGCCAAGGTTGCCTGAGCGCTAGCAAGGGAAGCCTGTGCGTCCTGGAGCGAGATATCGAGTGATCGCTTGTCGATGAGGAAGAGATCCTGATCTTTCCTGACAATCTGGCCTTCGTCGAAAAGCCGCCCGTCGAGGAAGCCTTCGATCCGTGAGCGGATGTCTACGGCGTTTAAGGCTTCCACACGTCCGACGAATTCATGCTTTGGGGAGACATCCTCGATCTGAACGCCAGCTATGCCGACAGTTGGCACGGTTTGCCCCAGGACACCTTGAGGTACCGACATAAACGCAATGATGAGTGCGCTCAGGACCGGTGAAACTCGACATGACACTTTCATCGACCAGTCTCCAACGAACACGAGGAAGTCTATCAATTCAAGGCATTGCGAAGCTCTGCGGATCAGCGGTGAGCGCAAATGCTACCAATAGTCGTGACAGTCGGCAATGCTTGGCGAGATACTCGCTCTCTCACTGGGCGAACCAAGGGGGCACCGCTCGGCTTTGAAGAGACTGATGCCGCGCCCTTCGGGCGCTATCGTCCATTTGGTCAACCGCCAGCAAATAGGGTAGCGCGCAGGGTTAACTGGCGAAGCAAGTCGCGATAGCTAGTGCGACTTTTTGTCCGGCAAGGTCTCGGCGGGCACGACGATACCTGCATAATGAACTGGAACGTCTTCGCGGTCGCGAAAGCAGCGGCCAAACGCGCAAACAGCAACATAGATCCCATCCTGGTTCAGGACGCGGTAGTTCTGCACCGTCGGATGCTCCGCAACAATGGCGTCGTTGATCTGTTTGGCGAGAACCGGTGCATCCTGAGGGTGAATGCGCTCCATGTACGTCTGTAGCGGCAGGCCGTGTTCTGTTTCGTCAGGTTCAAGCCCAAACAACCACGCAAGGGCGCTGTCCGCATAGACGAGGTTGCTCCGGAGATCCCACGTGAACAATCCGGCATCCGGCATCGCTTCGCCTGAGATTTGCGTGGAAAACAGATGATCGCCTTCGGGTATCATGGCCGCTCCTCAAAGACCGCTATGAGGAGAAGATGGTGCAGCCCCTATTCTTCCGCAAGTTGGCACTTCTCGGTAGTCGTGCACACCAAAGAAGTTTAGTTCGCGCTACTCAACGTCACGGTCGGGCGGGCATAGATTTCATCGAGGGTGGAAAGGATTTTCCGGACGCCGTAGTGGGTTGTCGAATAATAGATTGTCTGGGCGTCACGTCGCGTTGTCACGATCTTGCCCTCACGTAGCCTCGCCAGATGCTGGGACAGAGCCGACTGCGACAGACCGACTCGTTTCGCGAGTTCGCCGACGTTCAGTTCGTTGTCCAGGAGGAGGCTGGCAATCAGGAGCCTTTTTTCATTTGCCAGAAGCGCAAGCAATCTTGCCTCTTCATGAAAGTTTGTATCGCTGCGCATTTCAGAAATTCACCTAACTTCGAAAACTCGCGCTTACTTAAACGTAAGATGGCGAAATTGCTATGGCAATCTGACCGAATTGATTGATCGACTTTAGGCGAATGGACGTTTGGTCAATTGGTTGACGGTGCGCAATCATGGATCGGGCGGCAATGGCGCCATGCGTGAAGGCTTTTCTGCCAGCTTGCGTTCGCAGAGCCCGGTTTGCTCGCGGGTGATCGGCCTCAATGTTGGTTCCTTCCTGCAAGCAGCAGCGTTACTCGATCAATCCCAGATTGTGCTCAGGGAGGCGTGTCGAGGTTCGGGAAGGGGAGAAATGCTGCGCTGCCGAAAAAGCAGTGAGCGTCGATCGCTTCAGCTTTTTGGGCGGCGCAGCTTGACAATTCATCGCCGATGTCGCTTCCTATCGAAATCCAATAAAACAGACACGTGTCCGGAATATTGGACAAAGGAAAAATGTTCACAAGGGGAACGCCATGACATCTTCTTTTCGTGTCGGCCTGATCGCTTTGGCCGCAGCCACAATCCTTTCCAGCCCGGTTCTCGCGGACGGAAGCAAGCTCGACGAGGTGCTTGCTCGCGGTCACCTCGTCATGGGGACCGGCAGCACCAATGCGCCCTGGCACTTCAAGAGCGCCGACGACAAGCTCCAGGGATTTGACGTCGACATGGGTCACATTATCGCCAAGGCTCTCTTTGGCGATCCCGAGAAGATCGAATACGTCAACCAGTCCTCGGACGCCCGTATTCCGAACATCACAACCGACAAAGTCGACATCACCTGCCAGTTCATGACGGTGACGGGTGAGCGCGCCCAGCAGATCGCCTTCACGATCCCCTACTACCGTGAAGGTGTCGGCCTGATGCTGAAGGCTGATGGCAAATATGCAGACTACGCCGCGCTCAAGGCTGCCGGCTCATCGGTGACAATTTCGGTCCTGCAAAATGTTTATGCGGAAGCCATGGTTCATGCCGCGCTTCCCGATGCAACAGTCGACCAGTATGACTCGGTAGACCTGATTTATCAGGCATTGGAATCCGGCCGTGCGGATGCCGTCGCCACCGACCAGTCCTCGCTGGCGTGGTACATGACCCAGAACCCCGGCAAGTACAAGGATGCGGGCTTCGGCTGGAATCCGCAGACCTATGCTTGCGGTGTCAAGCGCGGCGACCAGGATTGGCTGAACTTCGTCAACACCGCCCTTCACGAAGCCATGACCGGCGTCGAATTCGATGCCTATGCCAAATCGTTCAAGACCTGGTTTGGCAAGGACCTGACGCCTCCGCAAATCGGTTTCCCGGTCGAATACAAGTAACTGGCCCAAGGGAGCGGGTCTTGTCCCGCTCCCGCTTCTGGAGAGGCGGCCTACAATGGGTTACACGCTGAATTTCGCCGCCGTTTGGCGCAACTTCGATTTCCTGCTCAGCGGCTTGATGTTGAGCCTCGGCTTGGCGGTGATCTCGATCTTGATCGGGGCCGTCCTCGGTCTTTTCGTCGCTTTCGCGCTGCTTTCGAACAACCGCCTCATAGCCGTGCCGGCGCGCTCCTATGTTACGGTGATCCGAAATCTGCCGATCCTCGTTCTCGTCCTGTTTGCGTTCTTTGCGCTGCCTCAGATGGGCTTCCGGCTCGACAAGATAAAGAGCTTTGTCCTGGTTCTGTCGCTCTACTCGGGAGCGTATCTGGCGGAAGTTTTCCGCGCTGGGCTTCTTTCTATTCCAAAGGGGTTGACGGAAGCCGGAATGGCGATCGGCCTAACGTCGATGCAGATACGCACCTCGATCATAGCACCACTGATGATCCGCAACGTTCTGCCTTCGCTGTCGTCGACAATCATCTCTCTCTTCAAGGACACATCGCTTGCCGCAACGATCGCTGTGCCCGAGCTGACCTTCGCAGCGCGCAAGATCAACGTCGAGAGCTTCCGTGTCATCGAGACCTGGATCGTCACGTCCGCTCTCTACGTCGTCACCTGTTTCCTCATTGCCGCCCTGATGCGCCTTGTCGAGCGGCGTCTGGCATTGCCGAGATAAACCAATGTCCCAAACTTTTCTCGATCAACTTTGGATCGCCCGTCATGTCATCCTGAATGGCGTCGCGATGACGGTATCGATCTCCCTCTTGGCCATTTTCGCAGGCTCGGTGCTCGGGGTATTCACAGGTCTGGCCCTGGTTTATGGAAACGGTGTGCTACGCCTGATCGTGAGAGCCAATACGGACGTGATCCGCGGCACACCGGTTTTGGTCCTTGTCCTCGCCAGCTACTACGTCTCGAGCGCCGTGGGCATCGAATTGGGGCCGTTCGCGGCGGGCGTTCTGGCGCTTGCGATATTTTGTTCGTCGCACGTCGGTGAGATTGTTCGCGGTGCCCTGCAGGCCATCCCGAAGGGGCAAACCGAAGCCGCAAAGGCGATCGGTCTGACGTTCACGCAGACGTTCACCTCCGTCCTGTGGCCCCAGGCCCTGCGCCAGTGCCTGCCAGCCTGGGTCAACACGGCGGCGGAAATGGTCAAGGCGTCGACGCTGCTGTCGGTTATCGGTGTGGCGGAGCTGTTGCTGCGCACGCAGGAGATCATCTCCCGCAATTTCATGAGCCTGCAGTTCTACTTCCTGGCAGGGGCCCTCTATTTCGTCGTCAATTTCAGTATCGAGCGTTTCGGCAAATTCGTCGAGCGCAAGACTGCCCTTCCATCCTGAGGAGGCCGATAGATGGCCAAGACAATGCTTGAAATCAAGGGCCTGCGCAAAACTTACGGCCAACACGAGGTTCTCAAAGGCGTCGACTGCTCCGTGCAGGAAGGCGAGGTCATTTCGATCATCGGCTCGTCGGGCTCGGGCAAGACCACGATGCTGCGCTGCGTCAACATGCTGGAGGAATTCCAGGGTGGTACGATCAGCCTCGATGGGGAGGAGATCGGTTACCACGTCGAAGGATCGACGCGTCGGCGCAAGACCGAGAAGGAGATCGCCCGTCAACGCGCTCTCACCGGAATGGCTTTCCAGCAGTTCAACCTGTTCCCGCACATGACGGCAGCCCAGAACGTCATGCTCGGCCTCATCAAGGTCAAGAAGATGCCGAAAGCCGACGCCCGCTTGATTGCCGAGCGTTGGCTCGAGCGCGTCGGGCTGTCGGCGCGAACCAATCACTATCCAGGCCAGCTTTCCGGTGGTCAGCAGCAGCGCGTGGCAATTGCCCGTGCAATCGCAATGTCACCCCGTCTTATGCTGTTTGACGAAGTGACCTCGGCTCTTGATCCCGAACTGGTCGGTGAGGTGCTGCAGGTGATCAAGGGACTTGCTGCAGACGGCATGACCATGCTGCTGGTCACCCATGAGATGCGTTTTGCCTACGAGGTGTCATCGCGTGTCATCTTCATGAATCAAGGGGTCATCTGCGAGGAAGGTGATCCGAAGGAGATGTTCGTGAAGCCCAAGACCGAGCGCCTGGCCGAATTCCTCAAGACCTCCAGCTTCAACTAGAAAAGAAAGTGAAAAGAATGACGATCAAGCGTTATGGGGCCGGTGAAACAGGCGCAGGCGGACAACCACTTCCCTTCGCCCGAGCAACCGAAGCAGGCGGCTGGCTGTATGTGTCCGGTCAGGTCCCTATGGAGAAAGGCGAGATCGTCGGCGGTGGAATAGTTGCCCAGAGCCGACGGGCGATCGAAAACCTGATTGCCATTCTCAATGAGGCGGGCTACAGCCTTGAAGACGTCGTACGCGTGGGCGTGTGGCTTGACGATCCGCGCGATTTCTGGAGCTTTAACGGCGTGTATGCCGACTATTTCGGCGAAAACCCTCCGGCGCGCGCTTGCGTCCAATCACGCATGATGGTCGACTGCAAGGTCGAAGTCGACTGCGTGGCCTACCGCGCGGACCGCGCCTGACATTGGAGAAAAGCATGGCTGAGGCTGGTGTCGACACAGTATCGCGGCGCACCCGAGGACTGGATCGTGCCTTCGAGATCCTCGAATTCCTGCGCGTGAAGCGCCAGCCCATGCGGCCGAACGAGATCGCCGCCGAGATCGGCGCGCCGCGCTCCTCGGTCTACGAACTCGTCAACCTGTTGCTCAGCCACGGCATGCTTGACTATTATCAGGACGACGGCCGGGTCTATCTCGGCCGCCGCCTCTATTTCCTCGGCACCGCCTATGCCGAGCAGTTTGATCTTATGCGCGAATGCGAGCGCATGCTGATCCGTCTTGCAGAGGAAACCCGCGAGACGGCGCAGATGTGCGTCCTTGAGGGTGCGAAGTATACGGTGGCGATGATGCGGGAAGGCATCCGCCCGTTCCGCATCTCCTCGAATGTCGGCGAACTTGTCTCGATCCCCTGGACGGCCTCGGGACGACTGCTTGTGTCGCACCTGTCCGACCGCCAGATCCTTGACCTCATCCCCCCGGACGACTTCGTGCTGCCGAATGGCAGGCGCCTTGACCCAGCCGACTTCATCGGCCAAGTCCGCAACGCGGCGCAAGATGGCTATTTCACCTTCAACAGCGAAGTCGAGAATTTTACCCATTGCTTTGCCGTTCCGATCCATCAGGCGGACGGCGCATGCATCGCGACACTGTGCCTGGTCGCGCCGCGCGAAGACGGCTTGCGCAATCGTGCGACCTACCTTGAGAGCCTTCTCGATGCGGCTTCGGAAATATCCGAGAAGCTTGGCTATTCGCGCAACGCAAATCGGCGTGTTGCGCGCTGAGCCAAGGGCGCCTGGCGACAAAATCCAAACGCGGACCATCTCCCGCGCGGCGTCTCTCCCAGGCGATTATCTTTTCGCGCATTACCCGAGCTGAGTGGTCCGCGCGTCTCGCCAGCAGTTCGTCGAAGGTCAGTACGCGAACATCTTGGGTTGCCTCCTGCGCTGAGCCGACAATGATCAGACATTCGGCCGCACGCGTGAAGACGTCATGTTTTTTGCCACAGCTTCCTGTCCTCACATCGCAAGCTTCGTCGATGTGTTTGCGAGATTGCGATAGGTCGAACCTGGATGCGGTGCCTGCAGGCGCGGACCTGTGCCTGCGAGCTTTTCGCGAAGGGTTCCTGGTCGATACTCGCTCTTGTAGACGCCGCGTTTCTGCAGTTCCGGCACAAGGAGCTCGACCGTGTCCTCGAAGCTCTCCGGGGTGACCGCATAAGCAATGTTGAAACCGTCGACGTCGGTTTCCTCGACCCATTCCTGCATCAGGTCCGCGACCGTTGACGGTGAGCCGACAAAGACCGGCCCGAAGCCGCCGACGCCGACCCAGTCGGCCATTTCGCGCACGGTCCATTCCTTGCCGGGATCGATCGTTGTGAAGGTCTCGACGGCGGACTGCACGGCATTGGTATAGCGGTGGCGCAGCACCTCGTCAGGCCCGAACTGGCCAAAGTCGATGCCAGTCCAACCGGAGATCAGCGTCAGCGCGCCCTCGAGGGATGCGTATTGCCGGTATTCGTTGAACTTCCGCTGCGCTTGTGCGTCGGTTTCGCCGAGGATGACCGTCTGCAGATTGAAGGCAAGGATATCGCGCCGGTTGCGGCCGGCCCGCTCGGCGGCCTCGCGCACATTGGCAACATAGCGCTTGAGCACGGCTTTCGACGGTGCGGCAACAAAAATGCACTCGGCATGAGCGCCTGCGAAGTCCTTGCCCCGGCTGGAGGCACCCGCTTGATAGAGCACGGGCGTACGCTGGGGTGAGGGCTCGCTGAGATGGATCCCCGGCACCGTGAAATGCTTGCCCGAATGGCGGATGGGATGCACTTTGCGCGGATCCGTAAAGACACCTTTCTGACGGTCCCTTACGACGGCGTCTTCCTCCCAGCTGCCTTCCCAAAGCTTGTAGCAGACCTCGAGATACTCCTCGGCGAGGTCATAGCGATCATCGTGGTTGGTCTGTGCAGGCTGGCCGACATTCAGCGCGCCGCTGTTAAGGTAGGAGGTGACGATATTCCAGCCCACGCGGCCCTTCGTCAGGTGGTCGAGCGTCGAGATCCTGCGTGCAAAGGTATAGGGGTGTTCGAAGGAGAGCGATGCCGTCAGCCCGAAGCCGAGGTGCTCGGTCTCATAGGCCATGGTCGGGATGAGCTGCAGTGGATCGTTGACCGGCACCTGAGCCGAATGGCGCAGTGCCGCATCGACGTTGCCGTTCAGTACGTCGTAGACACCGAGCACGTCGGCGATGAAGAGCCCGTCGAACTTGCCCCGCTCCAAGGTCTTGGCAAGGTGGACCCAGTAGTCGAGATCCTTGTAGGTCCAGGATTTGTCGCGTGGATGGCGCCAGAGGCCGGGCGACTGATGTCCGACGCAATTCATGTCGAAGGCGTTCAGCCTGATTTCTCGGCTCATGTCAGAGTTCCTGCATTGGATTGGTTCGGCCGCGATCACGCGCCGACCGCTTTCTTGTTGATGAAGCTGAAGGCCAGCACTGCGAAGATGAGGCTGCCGGTGCCGACCTGCTGCCAGTAGAAGTTCAGCCCGGTCAGAAGCAGGCCGTTGGCGACGATGCTGAGAAGCAGAACGCCGAGTACGGTACCGGCGACATTCGGACGGCCGAATGGCGAGAAAGCCGTACCGATGAAGGTGGCGCCGATGGCGTTGAGCAAGAAGGCATTGCCTGAGGAGGGAATGTAAACCGTGACTGTCGATGTCAGAATGATCCCGGCGATTGCCGCGACCGTGCCTGCAAGAATGAAGGTGGCGGCGACATGCCGGCCAAGGCCGATGCCCGAATAGCGCGCGACGCTTGGCTGGATGCCGATCGAGACCACCACCCGCCCGAAGCGGGTGAGGGAAAACGAGACGGCGGCGCCCGCGATGACAGCCGCTGCGATCAGCAGCGGAACGGGGATGCCGGCAATCGTTCCATGGCCGAGAAAGCGAAAGGCATCGGGGACGGCTGTTGGCGGCAGATAGACAGGGTTGCCGCCATTCGTCAGCAACTGCTGGATACTGCGGCCGATGAACAGCGTGCCGAGTGTTGCCAAAAATGGCGAGACGCCGATCGCGGAGATGAGGATCGCATTGAAGGCTCCAACGAAACCGCCGGCCAGAAGGGCTGTAAGCAGCGCCAGCACGACGGGCTTTCCAGAAAGGACCAGAGATACAAAGGCGAAGCTTGCAAAATCGACTGCCGTGCCGACCGAGAGGTCGATCCCGCCGGCCGATACCGCAAGTGTCATGGCAATCGAGACGATGGCAAGAAGCGTAAAGTTGTTGATGAGAATGCTCCGCAGATTGCCCGTCGTCAGGAAGGTCGGAGCGGCGGCACAGAAGATCGAAAAGACGGTAATGAGGGCCAGTATCAGGCCGTAGCGGGAAAGACCGGCGAGGGATCGTCCGGCGGGAATTGAGGCGGACATGGTCAGATCTTTCGTTTGCGCAAAAGGGTCGTGGCGGAGACGACGATCAGGATCAGGAGACCCTGCACACCGCTGACAAGGGTGCTCGGCAGGTTCAGAAGCTGGAAGCCGTTGACGAGGAAGCCGACGAAGAGCGCCGATATCAAGGTGCCCGTGACGGTCGGCACAAGGCGACGCGAAAACACCGAACCAAGAAGGGCGGTGACGACGACGGGCAGAAGCATTTCCCCGGAACCCGTCGTACTGCCGCTGAGGTAGGAGACCGAGAGGATACCGGCCAGGCCACCGCACAGGCCGCTTGCGATAAACGCACCGGCAACAAGACGCTTGAAGGGTAGGCCCGCTGCACGGGCAGCGTCCGGAAATTCACCGACTGCGTAAAGCCGCAGACCAAGCGGCGTGTACTGGATGACTGCCGCCACAAATGCAGTAAGGCCGATGAGAATATAGGCGAGGATGGGTATGCCGAAGCCGTCGGACGTCGAAATCGCGGTCAATGCGTCGGTGGAGGCGGGTATCACGGTATTCTCAGTCAGAACCAGCTCGAGGCCGGCAACAACATTCATCACGGCAAGCGTTGCCAGAAGCGGTACGATGCCGGCGAGCACGACCGCGGCAGCATTGACGGCACCGATCGCAATCCCGGTGAGGATTGCAGCCGCGGCTCCGATCGCATCGCCGTAGCCGAGCTGAATGAGCGAAGCATAGACCGCAGCGCTCAACCCCATGTTTGCGGCAAGCGAGAGATCGATGCCGCCAGTGACGACGTTTGAACCGCCGGCGATCAGTACAATTGTCAAGCCGATCGCAAGAACGCCTGCGATGGTCGACTGACCGAGAACATTGCCAATGTTGCCGATTGTCAGGAAATAGGGGGCGGTCAGCGAGAAGATGACAAGAATGGAAGCAAAGGCGAGCAGCGAGCCGAAGCGAAGGGATACGGCCGCGAGATTGCCCTTCGCGCTCGGCGCGTCGCCGTCGGCATTGGCAGGCGGGCAAGCGAACTGAATATCAGCCGACATGGCGCAATCCTTCCGAAGCGCCGGTCGATGCCGCCAGTACTTCATCCGTCGTGGTGTCCGAGGAGGCGAATTCGCGCACGACACGCCCGCGGAAGAAAACGAGGATCCGATCGGTGATGCCGACAAGCTCCGGTAGATCAGAGGAAAGGACGATAACGCCAGCGCCACGGGCGGCGAGCTCTCCAATCAACGCGTAAATCTCCACCTTCGAGCCGATATCGACGCCGACGGTCGGCTCGTCCAGGAGATAGATTTCCGATTGTCGGCTCAGCCATTTGGCAATTGCGACCTTCTGCTGGTTGCCGCCGGAAAGCGTGCGCACCAGAGCGTCTCGTCCAGCCGTCTTGATCTGCAGGCGCCGGATGAGATCGTCGGTGTCGGAACGTTCACGCTTGCGCTTCAGGAAGCCGAAGCGGGTATATCGCGCGAGGCTTGACAAGGTGATGTTCTCGCGGAGGCTGAGATCGAGACCCACGCCATGGCCGCGGCGATCCTCCGGCACCAGTGCGACGCTTTGCTCGACGGCCTCAATGGGATTGCGCAGCTGTACGATCTTGTTTCCCATCTCGATCCGGCCGGATGCTGCCTGTTCCAGTCCGAAGAGCGTGCGGATGAGATCCTTCGCGCCGGATCCCAGCAGGCCGGTGATGCCGAGCACCTCGCCACGGCGGAGCGTAAAGCTCACCTCAGCGTAGCGGTTTGGTGCCGCGAGGGTCTCGACCTTGAGGATTTCGGCACCCGGTTCGACATGCGATTTGGGGAACATCTCGTTGATATCGCGCTCGATCATCAGGCCAGCGATGGCCTTCGCCGATGTTTCGGCGATCGGCAGCGAGGCGACATCGAGGCCGTTGCGCAACACTGTCACATGGTCGCACAGTTCCTCGATCTCATTGAGATAGTGGGAGATGTAGATGATGGTGACGCCTTCATCGCGAAGGCGTCGGATCAGCCGGAAGAGCGTTTCGGCCTCACGCCGGACCAGCGCTGCCGTCGGCTCATCGAAGACCAGCACTTTTGGCTGATTGAGCAGGGCGCGGGTGATCTGGACGATCTGCCGTTCGGCGGTGGAAAGCTCGCTGATCAGGGCATCTTTCGGCAGCCGCAGGCCGAAATAATTTAAAAGGATTTCGTCTGCTCGCCGTTGCATGGCGCGGCGATCGAGAAACGGCGTCCCGGAAAGGCGGATCTCGCGGCCGAGAAAAAGCGCTTCCCCGACGGTGAAGGTCGGCACCAGCAGCCGGTCCTGATGGATGAAATGGATGCCAAGCTCTTCGCACAGATGCGGGGTCAGGCTCTCATAGCCGCGCCCTTCGACTTCGATGTGCCCTTCGTCGGGTCTATGCAGGCCGGCAAGGATTTTAATGAGTGTCGATTTGCCGGCGCCGTTCTGACCGACGAGGCCATGCACGGTGCAGCGTCGCACCGCAAGCGAGGCGCCTTGAAGCGCCTGCGCGCCACCAAAGCGTTTCGCGATCCGGTCAAAACGAATGATGTCGTCGTCATGCTCGGCCGTTTCAGCAGCAGGGGGTGCGGTCATCTTACTCACCGTTGAGAGAAAAAATGCGATGCGATCTCGCCGCATCGCGAGACCGATGTCAGCCGATGCCAAGCTTCCTGGTAATCTCACCGACGTTCTGCTTGTTTGCGAGGAGAGCTGGAACATAGGTTTCGCGTGGCAGGCTTTGCCCGGCCAGCAGCCTGGCGACGTTGCGGATGGCGACGCGACCGATCTCGGCCGGCTGCTGGGCAGCATCGGCACCTGCGGGAGATTTGGGATCGGCAACGAGCTGCAGAACCTCCGGGCTGCCGTCGACGCCGTAGGTTTTAATCTCGTTGCGACCGGCCGCGGCAATCGCCTGCGTTGCGCCCAGTTGCGGAATATCCCAGGCCGACCAGACGGCTTTGATCGAACCCTTTTGCGGATACTTGTTAAGGATCGCTGTGATCTGGGTGAACGCGTCCTGAACGGTGTTCGGGATAACGTCGCGCAGTTCCGGTTGAAGGATCTTCACCTTCGGGAAGTACTTGATGACGTTGACCAGCTGGTCGTAGCGGATGGCGCAGGGTGTGACGCCGTAAAAGCCATTGAAGACGACGACGTTGCCTTCGCCGCCGATGTCGGACACGAGTTGCAAGGCGAGATCCTTGCCGATGCCCCAGTTGTCCGAGGTCGTGTTGTTAAGCGAATTGGTCGAGCCGACATCGACGGTCAGCACCGGAATGCCGGCGTCGCGAGCCTTCTTCAGCCACGGGTCGATGACGCTGAGCGTGCCGAGAATCTGCACAAGCGCGTCGGGTTTTTGTGCAACCAGCGTCTGCAGCTGGGCGATCAGCTTGCCGTCGTTGCGTCCGGCGTCGACGGCAATCGGCTCACCGCCAAGCCGTTTTACCTCTTCGATCTGGGCGTTATAGACCTGCAGATCGAAATAGTGGTCGGTGCCGGTGGCGCTGATCGCGACGCGCTTGCCTTTCAGGGAAAGGCCGTCTTCTGCAGCACTTGCTGATGCCGAAGCAAAAACGCCCGCGCCTGCAAAAGTTGCCCCGGCGACCGCCGCAAGCTTCAGGATTTCGCGGCGGCCGAAGCCGGATGCAGTTTCTTCAGTCATGAAAATAGCCCTCTCGTTTGCCATTAATCCATAAAATATATGGATTTGTATCATTAAGGAGAAACTTCATTCCAAAAGCGCCGCCTGACAGGAAAATTTCGCAAGGTTGCAGTCAGTCCTCAGCGATCCAGGTTGCGGCCAAGACCGTAGGTAAGGGTCAGGGCGCCAACCAGAACCGCACCCTTCACGAAGTCCTGTGTGTAGTAGGGCGCGTTCAGCATCGTCAGTCCGTTCAAGAGCACACCAACGAAGACCGCTCCCACCAGGGTTCCAAGCACGTTGGGGCGGCGAAGGTTGAGGACGGCAAAACCGATCAGAGCAGCAGCCACCGCATCCATCAGCAGCGAACCGCCGGATGATACGTCGCCGCGCCCGACGCGGGCAGCGATGACGACACCGCCAAGCGAGGCGAGCGTTGCTGAAATCACATAGGCAAGCGTCTTCAGTCGCTCGGGAGATGCGCCCGCCAGCCGTGTCGCCACCTCGTTGCCGCCGGTTGCAAACATGAGACGGCCAATGCGCGTGCGTTCGGTGAGGACATAGAGAACAAGGGTTACGAGTCCCATCAGCAGGACCGAGACGGGCAACGTGCCGAGGAAGCTGTACCGGCCGATGAGGAGAAAGGCTGGATCATAAGCCCCTGCCGCCTTCGAGCCATCCGGCAGAACCAGGCCGGCCGAGATCGATCGGCCCGCTGTCGGAATGAGCTGCAAGCCGGACAAAAGGAACATCATGGCAAGCGTCGCCAGCAGATCGGGTACACGCAGGCGCACGATCAGGAACGCGTTGACCAGTCCGATTGCAGCGCCGAAGGCCAGCACCAAAGGTACCGTCGCAAAGGCATCAAGCTGCCAGACGATCATGGCGTAGCTTGCGGCCATGACACTCGAGGCGGCGATGGCGCCGATCGACAGGTCGAAGCCACCGACAGCCAATGTTACCGTGACGCCGGCTCCGAGGATCGCGACGACGGAGACTGCCTGCAGGATGCTCATCAGATTGCCGATGTTGATGAAGGCGGGCTCCGCAAAGGCAAAGCCGCCAAGCATAAGCCCGAGCAGAATGAAGACAGCGCCCGAGCGCAGGAACACGCTGGCGCTGCGGATATCTCGATGATTGCCTTCAGGCGTGCCTGCTTCTTCTGGCTGTGCGGTCTCGCCGATCGTCGTCATGCGTATGTCCCCTGAATGGCTCTGCTGGCGGTTGCGATTGGCCGCAGCGTATGGCGATCGATGCCCAGGATCCGGTCGGCGACCTCATAGGCCTCCTGCGGATCGGAGGTTGCGATCAGTGTGGCGCGATCGGTACGGGCCCTGATCGTCTCGATGATGTCGCGGCGTGCGCCGACATCGACGCCCTGGAAGGGCTCGTCGAGCAGAAGCAGTCGGCTTGGTTCGGCCTCCCAGCGGGCGATTACAGCCTTTTGCTGGTTGCCGCCGGAAAGGCTCCAGACGGAGGCAAAGGGATCCGAAGCCTTGATCCCGAGACGGGAAATTGCCTGCGTTGCCTCGCGTCGTTCGCGGTCGCCGACGAGAAAGCCCCGGCGATACCACTTCTTTAGGTGCGGAAGGCTGACCGTGGCTGCAAGTGGATGCCCCGGCCAACCGGCAGGCATCAAGGATGAGCGGTGGCGGTCTTCCGCAGCCATTGCAACGCCAGCTGCAATCGCCTCTGCCGGTGATCGCGGCGCATGCGGTTGCCCGTCGAGCAACATCTTGCCGCCTGCCAGCCGGCTCACGCCGAAGATGGCCGACAGCAGCCGGCTCTTGCCGACACCGAGTGCGCCGGTGACCGCGACAACCTCTCCTTCCCGGATCGTCAGATCGAAGGATTGGCTTGTCGCCAGGAGCCGTGCGTTGCGCATCTCAAGGACCACCGGTCCAGCCTGGCCGCGTGCATCCGGACGTGCCGCTTCCAGCCGACGGCCGATCATTGCTTCGATGGCGCTCGAGAAGTCGATCGGTCGGCGAAAGCTGCGGACCACCCGACCGCCGCGCATGACAAGGGCTCGATCTGCGACGGCTTTAAGGTCGGCGGTGCGATGGGATATGTAGAGGATCGCAAGGCCCTTTGCGCGCAGTTGCAGAAGTATATCGAATAGTCGGCGGCTTTCGTCGCCGGAAAGGCTGGCAGTCGGCTCGTCGAGGATCAGCAGATCAGCCCTGTCTGCGAGCGCGCGAGCGATGGCCACAAGCTGGCGGTCCGCCGCAGCGAGGTCGCCGAAGTCGCGATCGAGCGGCAGGGAAAAGCCCGCAGCATCGAGCATTGCCTGCGCCTGGCGACGAAGGCTGCTGCGCGAGACGAAGAACGGTGTGCGGCGCGCGGCGAAGCGATGCAGGAGCAGTGCGTCCGCAACCGTGAGCCCTGAGGCGCCGATGATATCCGTCGATTGATGAACGGTCGCTATACCGGCATCGCTGGCCTTAAGGGGCGTACGGGGAGCGAAGGCGTGTCCGTTGAGGCGGATCTTGCCGCCGTCTGCGGCAAGCACCCCCGACAGGATTTTAACCAGGGTAGACTTTCCCGCACCGTTGGCGCCCATCAGTGCCACGATCTCTCCCCGGTCGATGGAAAGATCGATCCCCGTCAGCGCGCGCGTTGCGCCGAAACTGCGGGTCAGGTTTTCTATGTGAAGAAGTGGCATCGCTTGTCGTCCGATCAGCCTTGAGCGCGCTGATATTGGCCTGGAGGATGGGCGAACTTCCAGGCAAGCCTTTGCCGGGCAGGCCTTGCGAGCGAAACAAAGAATCTCTGCGTGCTCGCAAAATCGGATGATTTAATCTACTAAAAGTATAGAGTTTATATTTAATAGATCGAGCGTCGCCGGAACCGGCCTTCCGTCAGACGACGCTTTCGATTGTTTAAAGGATGCGACGATGAAACTTCTTGCCCGGCTGGCCCTGAGCGCTGCCATCCCCCTTTGCGTCTCCGAGGCGGCCCTTGCCGGAGGCCTCGCCGGTGCGCCGGCTCCCTTCGACAAGGGTGGCGTCAAGATTGCACTGATCAGCTACATTTCCGCTGGCGACTTCTTCCAGGCCTATCAGGCTGGCGCCGAAGCGCAGGCGAAGTCGCTCGATGTCGATCTGCGTGTCTTCCCGGGCCGCCAGGACGCAGCCGAACAGCGCGAACAGGTGTTGCAGGCGATCAACCTTGGCGTATCCGCCATCGTGATCGATCACGGCCTGCCGGAATCCTTGGGGGACGTCACCCAAAAAGCGCTGGACAAGGGCATCAAGGTCGTCGCGTTCGACGTAAACCTCAATAATCCAAAAATCCCTGAGGTCGAGCAGAGCGATCACGAGCTTGCGCAACTGGCCCTCGATCAGGCAGCGAAGGACAATGGCAAGAGTTTCAATGCCGGCTACGCCTATGTCGCCGGCTTCGCGCCGCTCGACCGCCGCAACGAGGTTTGGGAGAAGTTCAGATCGGAAAATTCCGGCGTCGTGGAGAAGGCGCGGTTTGGTGTCGTCAACGATACGACAGCAACCTCGACAGCGGATCAGGCGAAGGCCGTTCTTTCGGCCAATCCCGATATCAAAGTCGTCTTCGCGCCTTATGACGAATTTGCGCGCGGCGTGAAGTTGGCGGCAAACGATCTCGGCATTGCCAAGACGCTCAAGATCTATTCCGCCGATGTTTCGACTGCAGACATTCAGGAGATCACGGAAGAGGGCAGCCCCTGGGTGGCAACCGTTGCGACCAATCCGGCAGTCGTCGGGGCCGTGTCCGTTCGTGCGGCGGCGCTGCAGGTCGCGGGCCAGGAAATTCCCCATCAGATCACCGTCAAGCCGACATTGCTGACACAGGAAAGCTTGCGCGCGGCCGGCGTCAAGACGATCGAGGAGCTGGCTGCGAAGGTGCCGGCCTTCAGCACGAGTGACGCTGCGACCGCAAGCTGGATTCCCGACAAGCTTTTCTAAGCTGTCTGCCTCGATCCTTCGGCGGGGCAACGGTGCCCTGCCGGTGTCATGTCAAGAATCGGAGTCCGATCCCATGAGCCAGCCCAACGTGCTCTTTGCCACCAATCGCAATACCAGCCGAGAGGATCTATTCTCCCGCGCCGAGATCATTTCCGCCGATCTCTCCAGGCGCGCTGCCGACCTTGATCGTGAGGGGCGCCCACCGCTTGCCGAGATCGTCAAACTCAAGAGTTCTGGCCTTTTGAATGCCCTCCATGCGCCAGAGATCGGCGGCGGCGGACTGGACTGGGTGGACGGTTTGAGGCTTACGCGCATTCTCGCACGCGGCGAAAGCTCAATCGGCCAGCTGCTCGGCTATCACTTCGTCAACAGCCAGTACGTCTACTGGGCATTCGACCAGGCCCGCGCCCGCATTCTAGGGGCGGAGACGGCCGCCAAGAACTTCTATTGGGGAGCCGCCGTCAATCCGCGCGATCCCGGCCTTGTCCTGACGCGTCGCGGCAGTGGTTATGTGCTCAACGGTCGCAAGTCCTTCTCTACGGCGGCGCACGTCTCCGATTACATCAACGCCAATGCGAGCCTGGACGACAAGATCGTTGGCTTTGCGGTCCCGACAAGCCGCCCAGGCTATACCGCCAATGACGACTGGGACAATTTCGGCCAGCGCCTGTCCGACAGCGGCAGTGTCGAGTTTCACGACTTCCCCGTCTACGAGGAGGATTTCGTCGATGCGCCCGATGCAGCGCCGTCCGTGCTCGCCACTTTCAATACGCCGCTGATCCAGCTTGTCTTCGTCAATTTCTATCTCGGTACGGCCGAAGGAGCGCTGCAGGCAGCGATCGACTACGTCAAAACGACGACCCGACCGTGGGTGACGTCAGGCGTCGAGCGCGCTGCCGACGACCCCTACATTCTCGAGCGCATCGGCGAGTTCACGGCAGCGCTGAAAGCATCGGCGGCACTGGCGGACGCCGCCGCGGCAGCCGTGCAGGCGGGCCTCGCCAGAGGGCATCATGTGACGGAGCGCGAGCGTGGCGAAGCCGCCGCTGAGGCCTATGCCGCCAAGGTCCATGCGACCCATGTCTCGCTCGACATCACGTCGCGCATCTTCGAGCTGACAGGTGCGCGCTCGACGGCGGAGCGATATCGGTTCGATCGTTTCTGGCGAAATGTGCGCACGCACACCCTGCATGACCCGGTCTTCTACAAGGCCAAGGAAGTCGGTGAATTCGTTCTGAACGACAAGATTCCTGAGGTCAGCCTCTACAGTTGAAGCGCGTCATCCTGATTAAGCAAAGCCCCATTCCCGCCGCGGGAATGGGGCTTTGTTCTGGTTGATCCTTTTACAAGGCGCCACTCTTGGGCGGTATGACGCCGTTCAGGTGATAATTGCCGACGACGTGGTTCTTCCAACGCACTGGATCGTGCAGCGTGTGGGTTCGAGCATTGCGCCAGTGCCGATCGAGATTGAGATCGAGTTTCACGGATGCTGTGCCGGAAAGTTCGAAGAGGGTATTGGTGGCTTCAAGGGCGATCTCGGTCGTCAGAACCTTTGCGGCCGCCACCGCAAGCGTCGCCGCCACGACCTTCTCCTCCGTCATGTCGATCTGTGCTGCATCCACTTTGCGGCCGGCCCGCTCGATCGTCGCCGCTGCAGCCTCCAGCCGAATGGCAATCTGGCCGATCCTGGCGATCGTCAATGGATCGTCCGAGGCGCGGTCGACGCCGCTATTCGTCCAGGGGCGCGACCTGGTCCGCACGAAGTCGAGTGTTTCGTTGAAGGCAGCGCGGGCTATACCGAGATCGATGCCGGCATGAATGATCTGCCCGACAGAGCCGATGGTCGTCGGACGCTCAAACCCTTTTTGATGCTGCACGACGGAACCTGCGTGGACGTAGACATTGTTGAGAACCGTCGTGCCGCTGCCGGTGACGCGCTGACCAAAGCCGTCCCAGTCGTCGACGATCTCCACGCCCTCGGTGCCCTTCGGCACGAAGGCCATGACCAGCCGCTCTTCCTCATTGAGTGCGAAGATCGTGATCCAGTCGGCAAACAGGACGCCCGTCGAGTAGTATTTCTGCCCGTTGATGCGGTAGCCGATACCATCGCGCTTGATGCGGGTATTGTAGTGGCCGACGGTCTTTGTGCCGCGCTCCGAAAGAGCATTGCCGAAGCGGTCGCCGGCAAGCGCGCGACCGAAATAAAACTGCTTCTGCTCTTCCGTTCCGTCGGTGCGCAGCGCCTCCAGGATGTAGAAATGGTTTTGCGGAATCTGACCAATCGAGCCGTCTGCTTCGGAAAGAATTGCAGTGATCTCGGCGAGCACCGAATTGGACACGTCGAGCCCGCCATACTGCTCGGGAACCGTGATACCAAGCAGGCCGGATTGCGACAGGGCGTCGATCTCGGCGAAGGGGAGCAGCCTCTCACGGTCTCGCCTTGATGCGCTTGTCTCAAACCGCTTGGCAAGCTCCTGCGCGACAGCAATCGCCTGCTGTTCATTCTCAAGAGAATTCGCTGCGGATCGGTCCGCTACGAGGTGGTGCAGTTGCGCGTTCATGGCTGACTCCCGTTCTGTTTGGCGTCACCATGCAGCATCCGGGGAGGGGCTTCGAGGTAAGACTTTTCCAATTTGCCGGCCGTGGCGGCTGTGTATTTCTTAGTCCATAGAATTAATAGATTGTTGGCTTGAATGCGGTCCCTGGACCAGGCGATCTTGGTCCCGCACCAATGACCAATGCCGTTGTCTAGAGGATGTAGCTGATCGGGTCATTGCTGACCGGATGCGCAAAGACGCCCATCTCCATATCGAAGACCGATTTCAGGACATCGGAATCACGATCCTGGCAGGCGCGCCGTGTGCGAAGACGCGGCCATTCTTCAGGGCCACGATTTCATCGCTGTAGCGGGCGGCCAGATTGATATCGTGGAGGACGACGACGATTGTCAGCCGGCGCTCGTGGCTGAGTTCGCAAAGCAGCGCCAGAACCCCGTCCTGGTGCAGAAGGTCCAGCGCAGAGGTCGGCTCATCGAGAAGCAGGCATTGCGCATTCTGCGCCAGCATCATCGCAATCCAGGCGCGCTGCCTTTCGCCGCCGCACAGGTGGGCGAGCGAGCTCAATGCAAAACGCTCAAGATCGGTGCGCTCGATGGCTTCGTCGACCAGTTTGTGATCTTCGCTGGTAAACCGGCCGAGCGTCCCGTGCCAGGGAAAGCGGCAGAGCGCCACCAGTTCGCGAACCGTCATGCCGTCGGTTGCCCGCGTAAACTGCGGCATGTAGGCGACCTGCCGGGCAAAGGTTCTGCCGCCCCAACGTGCAAGCGCTTCTCCTTTCAGGTCGATAGCGCCGGCGGTCGGCGCGATCTTCAATAAATCCTTGCCAAGCTATCTTGATTGGGCTTCCCCGTCCCCTAGCTCAATTACACAGGGCGTACGCGAACGGGGCTACGCAGATTTCAGCCGAATGGAGCCCGCCATGAAACATCAGACATTGGAGCAACTGCAGAATATTGCGGATATCGACCAGACATATCCGCACCGCATCATGTCGCGAACCGAACGTCTCGAGCGCTGGGTGGAGCTTCTCGAGCTTAGTCCGCATCGACGACTGGCGACCCTCTACCAGACGGAGCATCAGCCGACATCAGTCTTATCGCTCCTGCGTAGTGATAACTCGCCGATTTCGGTCGCCTTCGAGGATCCGATCCTGCGGGCTGCCGGATTGGAAGATGACACCTACGGTCAGGCCAGAAAATTCTTCAGTCTCACCGACGGTGAACTACACAATATTCTTTGCTATTGCCATTTCGGCGCGACGGTCAACGCCGCAACGGCAGCCCATCATGTGCGGGGAATTCTCGGCGCTGAACGGCCGGGATTGTTCTCTCGCTTGCGGGCACTGTTCATATCCTGACCAGAAACGCGGTCGGGCTCGATCGGACGCCTGAGCTGTTTTACCTTGGGCCGCCGGCTGGCGGCCTTCTGTTTGAAATCTTCAGCCAGCACCAGTCATTCTGCATCGTTGCCGGATAGCCCCGTCTGCTGCTCAAGATTGCTGAGGCACGCATCGTTGTGGGCGAAGCGGAGAATGCTGTAGACGGCCAATCCCGCGTCCTCGCTGCCGGAAATGGTCACGCTGGCAGATTGGGCATTTTGAAACTTTGTGCTCAGGTTGTCCCATTGCTCGAAGATCTGTCGCTCCTGGGCAATGACCGCTTCCTTGAACATTCCGTCCTTTTCGAACTTGGACGCAGCGACATGGTCGATCTTCTCGTCTGCGGGACCAAATTGGGAGGCGAGTAAGGAAGCCGCTTCCTTGTAGACTTGGCGCGTCGTGGTGCCACGCTGATCATCGTCGATGTAGCGAGAAACGGCAACGACGTTGCAGATTCCCATCCCGCTGACATAGGCGAGCACATACTGGTCGTAGAGGTCATTTCCGTCCGGCAAGCTGCTGCACGAATATTGTCCTGTCGTATCCGGCTGATTGCCGTAGATCGGCTTGCAACCGAGCGCGGAGGGCAGGGCATCCTGTGAAACGCCAAATGGACGGAAGGCAGGAGTTGACGTCTGAGCCGGCGATATGGACGCGGTGACAGTTGCAGTCGCCGCGAGAGCCACGGACGTCAGAATATCGATCAAGGCCATCGAATCTCTCCCGAATAAGATCGGGCAATATCACAGCATCGGGTATCGGAAACCCGGCATAGATGTAGATAGGGTGTGGCAGGGTGACTTTCCACAGCCTTTCGCCTTGGCCCGATGGTCGGCACCATCGCAATTCCTTTGGGACGCGCAGCGTCGTTCGGATCCAGGAGAAGCTCCCACACGAGCCCCGATGGGTTTTTCGGGGCCGGTAGGCCCTGGCCTGCAGATATCGCCACCGCACTCTTTAAGGCGAAGGCATCGGCCATGCCACTCCTGGCGCGACCGGCCGTCGGTCGATGAAGAGGGATCAGATACAGGCGATCTTGCGCAGATCGTCGATCGCACCGGGCGCGGCAGCAAGCGCGGGTGCGCCCTTCGTCAGCCCTTCCCCTGCCGTGGGAAAAGGATAGTACCAACCGCCTGCTTCCTTCACGAGGCAGTACCCGGCAATGCAATCCCAGGCATGCATGTACGGCTCGTAATAGCCGACGAGACGGCCTGCTGCGACATAGGCAAGCATCAGGGCGCCCGATCCATTGCGGATGAAATTGCCGCCCGCCTCCAAAAGGCGTTCCACGATCCCAGCCACAAGAGCCGGCGTGACATGGTTGTTGGCGCCGATGCCGGTAACGGCGTTTCGAACAGTCCGCGACGCATCCAGCGACAGCTTCTGGCCGTTCAGCCTTGCGCCCTTGCCCAGTGCTGCAGCATAAAGCTCGTCGTGGCATGGTGCGCAGATGACACCGACAACCGGCACGCCGTCATGCAACAGGCCGATGGAGACACACCAGTTCGGCATGCCGTTGACGAACGGGCTTGTGCCGTCGATCGGATCGACGACCCAGGTAAACCCGGAGCTGCCTTGTTCAAGTCCATGCTCCTCGCCGAGCACGCCATCGGTAGGGAAGGCTTCCTTGAACCGGGCGCGGATCAGGTTTTCGACATCCCGATCGGCGATCGAGACGACATCCTGCGGATCGCGTTTGGTTTCGACGACCAGTGTGTCGCGGCGTTTGAAGTAATCGAGCGCCATTGCTCCTGCTTCGCGGGCCACAGCTTCGGCAAGCCCAAAACGTGCTTCGAGCCCGGGTACGACATGGAATGTCATAAAAATCTTTCCTTGATGAAATGCGGCCGCTCAGCCGCCAGTGATGGCAATCTTGCGATCCTTGAAGCCAATTTCCAAGTCTGTCAAAGGCGTCAGGTGCCCTTTCCACCGAGGAAAGATGACAACCAAGCCGTTGCTGGTTCTGATTTCATACTCCACGTGATCGCCAAGATAGGCAGTGTCAGTATCCTTCTGGCTGAAAGGCGCCACCGCTTAAGCGGTGAGATCCGGCTCTCAGGGCCAGGCCGTATTAGCTTGTTTCTGCGTTCGGCTTTTTTTCAGAAATGGCGCCGGCGCGATGCGCGCGCGGGGAGATGTCGGTAAGGCGTTTGAAGAAGCCGCTGAAATACGCCGGATCGGAAAAGCTGAGCGCTTCGGCAACTCCGGCGACCTGTAGTCCCGAGCCGTCCAGCAGATTGACGCCTCGGAGACGGGGCGGCCCCGTCAGTATCTATCCGGATGGCTATGGCGCAAAGCCAACCGCATGCCGCTGACGTCGCTTTCGCCAATCCCTGACCTTACCAGGATTGCGCAGGCGAGCCGGGCGCAGGCCGAAAGGGTTGAACGCGGGCAGCGCGTCGTTCCGGTTTCCATCCGGCCAAGGCCGTGGACGTGGCGAGCACCGCCAGCGTTGTCGCCGCCGCTGGTTTGTAGAGAAAAACACTGGCGTCGATGCGCGCCGGTCCCAATCAGTCGTCGGTTGCACCTGAAAGCGGGACGAAGAGCCCAAGCTTTACGTCGCGAAGTACCACATTGGTATGCATGCGCCGGATCTGAGGGTTTTCCGCCATGATCAGGGCTGCGATGTCGTCATAGTGCTCGACGTCACGGGCGGTGACGATGGCAATGAGATCCACGGCTCCCGTAACATAGTAGACCTGCTGGATGTGATCCTGCTTTTCCGCCCAGAGCCGGAATTTCGCCAGTGCATCGTAATTGTCCCGCTCAATTTCCATGCCGACGATAAACACCATGGGCGTGCCGGTTGTCTTGCGCTCGACAATCGCCACCTCCGCCTTGATGATCCCCTCTTCGCGCAGGCGCTTCAGACGGCGTTGAACCGCCGAGGTGGAAAGACCGACGTCGTCGGCAATGCTCTCGGCGGTGAGCTGGCAGTTACGCTGCACGAGTTGCAGAATGTCGCGGTCAAAGTGATCCAGTTTTTCCATTTTTGTCTCCTTCGACGCACGAGCGGCAAACTGCTTCGTTCATTCTATCCGAAAACACGCAATGAGAAGAGATTTTTGCACATATTATGCATTTTGGTTTGCCTTTGCGCGCAAAATTCGCGCATGTTCGCGATATTCTGCCCAAATTGCTCCTACGGAATTGTGAATGCCAGAACCGTCCTCCCAGGCACTCCGTGTCGATGACCTACACAAGAGCTTTGGCTCGCACGAAGTCCTCAAGGGCGTTTCCGCAACGGCCCGTCCGGGCGACGTGATTTCGATCATTGGTTCATCCGGCTCTGGAAAGAGCACCTTTCTGCGCTGCATCAATCTGTTGGAGGTTCCGGACCGCGGTCGTATCATCGTCAATGGCGAGGAAGTCGCCTGGAAGCGGACGCACCGGGGGCAATTGCAGCCAAAGAGCTGGCGACAGATCGAGCGGATGCGCGCCGGCCTCGGCATGGTCTTCCAGAGTTTCAATCTGTGGGCACACAAGACAGTGCTCGAGAACATTATCGAGGCCCCGGTTCACGTCCTTCGTGTTCCGCGCCTGGAGGCGATCGAGAAGGCAGAAGCGCTCCTTGCCAAGGTCGGCCTTTCCGACAAGCGCGACGCTTATCCGGCGTTTCTCTCCGGCGGCCAGCAGCAAAGAGCGGCGATCGCCCGCGCGCTTTGTATCGAGCCGTCAGTGATGCTCTTTGACGAGCCGACGTCCGCACTTGACCCGGAGCTGGTCGGCGAAGTGCTCAAGGTCATACGCGACCTCGCCGAGGAGGGGCGAACCATGCTCATCGTTACCCACGAGATGCGTTTTGCGCGCGATGTCTCAAGCCGCATCCTCTTCCTGCACAAGGGGCGGATCGAGGAAGAGGGCCGCCCGGAACAGATCTTCGACGCTCCCCTTAGCGCGCGCTGCCGCGAATTTACCGGCATGCTGACGCGCTGACACTTGGCGCTTTCACATACAACCACATCAGGAGAATCTTGAAACATGAAACTGCTCCCCATGCTTCTTGCCGGCGCGGCGCTGGCTTTTTCGACCATCACCGCTCAGGCTGAGCTTCGTTTCGGCATCATGAACGAATCTTATCCGCCGTTCTTCGCCAAGGATGCCTCCGGCCAATGGCAAGGCTGGGAAATCGATCTGATGAATGCCGTATGCGAAGAGATGAAGGAGCAATGCTCAATTGTAGAGCTGTCCTGGGATGGCCTCATTCCTGCCCTGCAGAGCAAGAAGTTCGACGTTATCTGGTCGTCCATGTCGAATACGCCCGAGCGTTCGAAGGTCATCGATTTCACAGACAAATATTACAACACTCCCAGCACGCTGATCGGGCCGAAGGATGAAAAGCTCGGCGCAACTGCGCAGGATGTGAAGGGCAAGACCATCGGCATCCAGGTTTCCACCATTCAGTCGGACTACTTCAAGAAGTATTTTGCCGGGGTCGCGGACGAGAAGACCTATCAGACGCTCGATGAGGCATTCCAGGACCTCGCTGCCGGACGCATCGACTACGTGTTCGGGGATTCACTTGCCCTTGATGCCTTCCTGAAAAGCGATAGCGGCAAGGATTGCTGCACCAAGGCCGGTGACGTTGCAGATGACAAGGAGATACTCGGGGCAGGGGTGTCCGGCGGCCTGCGCAAGGAAGATGCCGAGCTAAAGGCGAAGCTCAACGCCGCTATCGCCGCAGTACGCGCCAGCGGCAAGTACGACGAAATCACCAGGAAGTACTTCGACTTCGACATCTACGGCGCAAACTAGGCGGTCCCGACGATGGCGGCGGCCCGACAAGGGATCTTCGAGCTTCTTTCACCCTATCCACCTGGATGGGGCGGAACGTTGCTCGTGGGTGCCGTCTCGACGATTGCGATTTCTGCCGGCGCCTTCCTGATCGGGATTCTGCTTGGGACGGGAGGCGCTCTTGGCAAGCTTTCCGGCAACCGGCCGCTTCGCCTGCTGCTCGATCTCTATACAACGGCTGTTCGCGCCATTCCGGAACTGATTTTGATCGTCGGGCTCTATTATGCCGGCATGGACGGCCTTAATCGGCTCCTGGCAACGTTTCGTCTGCCGCATATAGAGGTGAATGGCTTCGTCGTCGCCGTTGCCGTGCTCGGCTTCGTGCAGGGTGCCTACATGACCGAGGTGCTGCGGGGAGCAATACTTGCCATTCCCGCAGGCGAAATCGAGGCGGCGAAGGCCTTCGGCATGGGGCCGCAATTGCGTTTTCGGCGCGTCATCCTGCCGGCGCTCTTGCCGAGCGCGTTGCCGGGCCTTGCCAATCTATGGATGTCGATTACCAAGGACAGCGCGCTGGTAGCCGTCGTCGGTTACCAAGAGCTCGCGCTCGCCACTCGCCTGGCCGGTGCAAGCACCAAGCACTACTTCATCTTCTTCCTGGCGGCAGCGCTTCTCTACCTCGCCATCACGCTTGTCTCCAACGTCGTCTTCAGTCTGATCGAGCGTCATGTGCGGCGCGGCCAACCGAAGCCAGCCTAAGGAGTGCACCGCCATGACCTTCACATGGATGGCCTCCTATTGGCCGCTTCTTCTCGCAGGCGCCGCACAGACCGTTCTGCTTCTGGTGATCTCGGTTGTTTTCGGCTTTGCACTTGCAATCGGCCTTGCATTTGCGCAGATAAGCGGCGGCCCCGCCATCAAATATTTCGCTAAGGGCTATTGCACCTTCTTCCGTGGCACGCCCCTGCTTATCCAGCTCTGGCTTCTCTACTATGGTGTCGGTTCGCTGCTCCCGATGATCCCCGGTATCCGCCAGAGCCTGTTCTGGCCCGTGCTGCGCGAGGGCTTCTTCTTTGCGGCCGTGAGTTTCACCCTGAACTATGCCGCCTACGAGGCGGAAGTATTGCGCGGCGCGCTGCTTGCTGTACCGAAAGGTGAATTGGAAGCAGGCCGCGCATTCGGAATGTCGCGGTTCATGCTGACCCGGCGCATCTGGCTGCCCAGGGCCATCCGCATCGCATTGCCAACGATCGGTGGTGAAATCGTCATGCAGTTGAAAGCGACCCCACTCGCCTTCACAGTCACCGTAATGGATCTCTATGCAGTCGCAAGCAAAGTCCGCCAGGACACATTGCTCGTCTATGAGCCACTGATCGTGGTGACTGTGTTCTATCTCATTCTCACCGCCACGATTGCCCGTGTCTTCAGCCGCCTTGAGGCGGAGGTGCCAGTGCGACGGTAACAAGAGGAACATGTCTTTTCGACCTCCAGCGGCCGCAACGATGATTGCCGCTCTCTGGCTCCTGATAACCCCTGATCCAAGTTCGGAATGCTCCCATGAATAAAGTCTGCATCCTCGACGGCGGCATGAGCCGCGAACTTCTGCGGCTTGGCGCCGAGCTGAAGCAACCGGAGTGGTCGGCTCTGGCGCTTATCAATTCGCCAGACATTGTTCGCAAGGTCCACGACGAATTCGTTGCCGCCGGCTCCGACGTCATTACGACCAACAGCTATGCTGTCGTGCCTTTTCACATCGGAGAGGACCGGTTTTGGAAGGAAGGCGCTGCATTGCTCGCCCGCTCGGGGAAGCTTGCCCGTGACGCAGCCTACGCCTGCAGCGATCGCAAGGTCCTGGTTGCCGGATCGCTACCGCCCATTTTCGGTTCCTACGAACCGCAGAAGTTTGATCCTTTGCGGGTACAGGACTATCTCACCGTATTCGTGCAGAATCTCGCTCCCTATGTCGATGTCTGGCTGGGTGAAACGCTGAGCCTCATTGCCGAGGGGGATGCCGTTCGTGCCGCGGTCGCCCAGACCGGCAAGCCGTTCTGGATCTCATTCACCCTGGCCGACGATGCTGCACAGACAAGGGGTGCGGCACCAAAGCTGCGCTCGGGCGAGTTGGTCGAGCAGGCTGCGCTATGGGCGGCGCAATCGGGTGCAGACGCGCTTTTGTTCAATTGCAGCAAGCCGGAAGTCATGCGCGCAGCCGTCGGTGCTGCCGGCCAGATCTTCAAGGAACGTGCCTCGCCAATCAAGATTGGCGTATATGCGAACGCCTTTGAGGGCGAGCAAGCAGATGCTGCGGCCAACCAAGGCCTCCACGAGACGCGCAGCGACCTCGATGATGACATCTATTCGCGCTTTGCCTGTTCATGGGTGGAGGCCGGCGCAACCATGGTCGGCGGTTGTTGTGGGATCGGCGCCAAACATATTCACCGTCTGCGTGGCGCGCTCAGAGACTGATGGTTGCAGCAAGCGGCGAAGGCGATTGGTCGTCAATGCACAGGGCCGTGTTGTTCCAGCCCTTGGGAAGGGGATCCGGACGCTGGACGTCAACGCCGTCAAGCATGAGGTCTGCGGTATTGTGGGCAAAGACGGCCGGCATGCCTCCCGGATAATCGACAAGGCCGATGATCTTGCCATCGGCGCCGCGCAGCCAGGCATTGCCGCGACCCTCCACGTCCTTGGGCGGGGACAGGTCGATATTCGTGGGGCGCAGGTCATATTGCTTGGCTGTTCCCAAGGGACCTTCCTGCATCGTCAATTGCACGTTGCGGAGGGTTATTCCGGCGATCCCACCGCTTCGCTCCGCGAAGAGGTTGACAGGGCCGTGGCTACGACCGGTGACGTTCTCGACGCGGACATTGCTGACGACGCCAGCGGGTATCTCCGGGCGACGATCAAGCTGCGTAATCGTCAGCGGTTCGCCCGAGCCCCAGAAGCCGTCGGCTGTCTCGTGGCAGTCGATCTCGATATCCGAGAAGACGACACTATCGATGGTTCCGCCGTCGCGCGAGAAAATACCCAGGGCTCGATTTGAGTCCCGCACTTTGGAGCGCGTAAACCGAACATTGCGGAAGTCGCCAAAACTCTCAGTGCCGATCTTCAACGCACAGCTGTTGCTCTCGACGAGGCAATCCGAGACGTCGATATTCTCGCAACGTCCGATGCCCTTTTCGCTCCGACTGGTCTTGAGGCAGATGCCGTCGTCAGCCGTGCTGATGACGATTTCGCTCACCTTGACGTCTATGCAGCTGTCGATAACGATTCCATCCGTGTTCGGAAGTTGCCGATTGTTGAGTACTTTAATGCCGCTGACGATGACCGCGTTGCAGCGGACGAGGTGAACGGTCCACATCGGGGATTCCTCGATGGTAACGCCTTCGAGCCTGACGTTGCTGCAATCCTCGAGCACGATGACCCTCGGGCGCTTCTCGTTCGGTGTGTAGGTGCCGACAGTCTTGTCGAAGCCGGTGTTGAAGGCGTATGCCGAACCGACAATCCTGCCTTTGCCGATGATCGCAATGTTATTTACGTCATGTGCCACGATATAGGCGCGATCGGATCCCTCCGCGACTACACTTACCGAATTTCGCGCATAAAGCTCATAGTCGGGGACGAACTCGAGCGTCGCGCCCTCCTCAATCGACAAAGTTACATCGCTGCGAAGCCGGATCGGACCCGATACATGACGTCCCGCCTGCAACAGAAGCGTTCCCCCGCCGGCGGCAGCCAGCCTGTCGATGAACTGCTGTAGATCAGCACCATTTGGTTCGACAAAAATGTCCATTGCGGTTCCTCTCATTCCCCCAATAGTTAGGCCAGGCGAGTTTATTCGTCAACAGGACGAACTAATTCATATGGCCGCTCTTGTTTATGTTGACTCCGTCGAAAACTCGTATTTAATTCGTCATGGTTACGAACAAACGTCCGCCCAAGGGAGTGAATAGTGGGCCGATCGTTCGCTGAGTTCTTGAAAAATGAGGAGCCAAGAAGGGGAACCCTATGAAACCGCTCAAGACATTAATGATGACAGCAGCTGCAATGGCGATGACGATGTCGCTGGCGGCAGCATCCGAACTAAAAATCGTCTGGTACGTGGACAACGATCAGGAAGAGGCGAACACGCGCGCCCTGCTCGATCAGTATACGAAGCTGCATCCCGACACGACCTTCGATCTCGAAATCACCCCTTATGACGGGATGGTCCAGAAATTCCAGCAGTATGCAGCCTCCGGCATCATGCCGGATTTGTCGCTTACCTCATCGATGGAACCGGTCATCCGCCCCTTCCTCGTCGATCTCAACAAGGAGATCGGCCCTGAATGGATCAATGACTTCGTCAAGGGCTGGGGCGACGGTGCCAAGCTCGGCGACAAGGTTATCGCCGCGCCGCTGCGCGTGACCTCGACCGGCATCTTTCTGAACGCCGATGCCTTCAAGAAGGCCGGCGTTGCGATCCCGGATCAGGCGACCGGCTGGACGTGGGATGAATTCATTCCGAAGATCAAGGAAGTCGCCGAAAAGTCGGGGACCCGTTATCCTCTGGTGTGGGACGTTTCGGCAAGTCGCTGGATCGTTCACGAGTACCAGTACGGCAATCACATTTATACCGAGAAAGAACCGGTCAAGGTGATCATGGATGAGGCAGCGTGGACGAGCACGCTCGACAAGTTCATCGACATCACCAAGGCTGCGATGCCGCCTGGACTTTGGACCGGCGCAAGCTCTGATAATCCGAAGGAGATCTTCACCGCTGGTCAGGCTGTGGCCTATATGTCGGGAAGCTGGCAAATCGCCGGATTGGCCGACAATGCGCATTTTGCATGGCAGGCCGGCCCGACGCCGCGGGGCACCGTTGCGTCGTCAATCTACGGCGGCGACTATATCGTCGCCTTCAACACCAGCCAGCATCTTCCGGAAGCCGTTGAATTCATCAAATGGATCACCTCGCCGGACATCCAGGCGCAGTATGCCAAGACCTTCGGCATGATCCCGGCCAATCTGAAAGCGCCGGCCGTCAAGTATGACAACCCGGCCGCGACCGAGGCGATCAAGGCAATGCAGAACGAACTGAACGCCAGCCCTGCCTACGCGGCAACCGACCAGGCCTGGCCGCAAATGCAGGCTGTCTGGGGTACGGTGAAGACGGCCGTCACCCAGGCCGTTGCCGGTCAGATCTCCTCCGCGGAGGCCATTTCGCAGATCAAGAAGGCAGCCGATGCCTCGCTTGAGGCCGGAAAGTGACAACGGCCATGCTAGAAGATAGCCGTTCGGCACTGGGTTCCCACCCGGTGCCGAAAGGCCCGCTCGGCAGCCTGGCGAGCCTAAGCTGGCCTTACCTGCTCATGCTGCCCACGATGGCACTGCTTGTCACCTTTACGCTCTATCCGCTGGTGCAGGGCCTCTTCATGGCCTTTTTCAAGCGGGGGGTGGTGGTTGTTCCACAGGTGCCAAGTACCGTGCCGCAATATATCGGCCTGGAAAACTTCGTTGGGCTCCTAAGCAATGCCGATTTCCAGAATTCATTGCTCAAGACGGTCCTTTTCGTTGTCATTGCAGTGCCGCTGAACATCGTCGTCTCGCTGGCACTGGCTCTTCTTCTGTCACCCCAGACCAAGATGTTTGCGCTGGTGCGCACGATTGTCTTTTTCCCTTCCATGATCAGCCTGCTGATCATCGGTGTTGCCTGGCGTTGGCTATTCGGTCTCAACAACGGCCTGGTCAACTACCTGCTCTCACTGGTTGGAATTGCTCCAGTGCCTTGGCTGGAACAGGACACGCTGGCGCAAGTTGCTGTCGTCATAGCCTGGGTGTGGGCGCAAGCCGGCTTTAACATGATGATCTTCATCGCCGGCTTGACGGCAATTTCCATCGACTATTACGAAGCCGCCTCGATCGACGGTACCAGCAAGTGGCGGCAGTTCACCCATATCACCCTTCCGCTCCTCAAGCCGACGCTCGCAGTCGTTCTGGTGCTGTCCTCGATCGAGGCCTTCAAGGTCTATGAACTCGTCGTCTCCCTGACCGGCGGCGGTCCGGGCAAGGCGACCGTCTACCTCATTCAGACAATCTACGACACCGCCTTCCAGAAGCCCATGCAGGCCGGCGTCGCGGCCGCTCAGTCCGTGGTGCTGTTCATCATCCTGTTGCTTCTGACGATCTTCCAGCTACGTGTATCGCGGGGTGAAAAATGACGCGCATCTACACTCCCTGGCGATTGATCTTCGTCGCGCTCACCCTGTTCGTCTTCGTGATGCCGCCGGCTTGGCTGTTCCTGTCGTCGCTGAAGTCGCAGCAGGAGATATTCCAGTGGCCGCCGACCATCTTTCCAGCGCAGCCGACGCTGCAGAACTTCATCGATACGGTGTCGCGCGCGAAGTTTCTTGTTTTCTTCCGCAACTCCGCTGTTGTCTCAGTGCTTTCGGCGTTTCTTTCGGTCACCATCAGCGTGATGGCCGGCTATGCGCTCGCGAAGTTCAGGTTCAAGGGAGATACGCTTTTCTTCCTGCTCATCATGTCGTCGTTGATGGTGCCGCTGCAGATCATCATGATTCCGGTCTTTCTGGTGCTGCGCGACCTCAATCTTCTCGATACGCTGGCAGGTATTATTATCGCGCCGGCGGCAACCCCGACCGGGGTTTTCCTGATGCGCCAATACATCACCAACATTCCAGACAGCCTTCTGGAGGCGGCGCGTCTTGACGGGACGCCGGAGTGGCGAATCCTGTGGCGGATCATCGTACCGCTTGCCATACCCGCGATCGGCACGCTGCTTGCCTTCAATCTCGTATGGCGCTGGAATGACTATCTCTGGCCATTCCTCATCATCAGCGATCAGGATAAATGGACTGTCCAGGTTGCGCTTGCCAACACCGTCGGGCGCTTCGGCATCAACTGGCCGCGGCTGTTGTCGATGTCGGTGCTGTCGGTGCTGCCGGTGCTTGTGATGTTTACGGCGTTGCAGCGCATGCTGATGAGCGGCCTGATGGCGGGCGCGACAAAGGAATAGAACTGCACCACACCAAGCGAACGTCAAAAGCCGCCCTCAAGGCGGCTTTTCTGCATGACGCTCCGACAAGAAAAAAGGCCGCCCCTGAGGGCGGCCAGTCGGGGAAACCTAGCCGATTGTCGCTGGCAATTTGTGCTTGAAGGAAAGTGCTGCAGCTGCCGGCATGCTGCTCCATCCCTGAAGCAGCGAACCGCGACCCCACGGAGGCGAGAAATATTCGACAGCGCCCATCCAGCCCTCCTCGAGGCAGGTCTTCCACCAGCGCAAGAGCGGGTAGTCGGCGCCGTCAAGGCCATAGTTTAGCAGCTGCTCGGCATAGAGGCCTGAAAGATAGGGCCAGTCGGAACCATTGTGGTAGCGGTAGGCGAAATAGGACTTTTCACGCGTATCTTTCGGACGCTTGAATGGGGGGAAGGCGCAAAGCACACCCCAATCGCCGTAAGGCTGTTGGCTGTTGTTGCGGCTCTCCAGGGTCTGCTGGACGCGGGCGAGCACGCTCTTTGCCCTTTCGACAGAGACCGCTTTGAAACGAAGCAGCGTCAGGCTGTCAAGTGTCAGGTGATCTTCGACGAAATCCGCCTTTGTCCCGTAATCTGCGTAGGTGCCGCTCGGCTGCAACAGCGCCCCGTCCAGTGAAGCGCGCGCCTGTTGCGCCGTGGCAGCCGCCCTTGATGCAACCGCCTCGTCAAGCAATGAGCCGTGCTGCGCAATGACGTCGAGGGCGCCAATCCACAAGCCGAGGTCATAGGCAACATAGCCATGGCGGTAGACATTGTCGGCCCAGTCGCGGTCATGCCGTGGCTTTATCGGCAAGCCGTTTGCTGCCTCGTCGAATCCGCAATAGCGATTGAAGATCGTCACCACCTTGTCCCAGTAAACCGAAAGGGGAGTACTGTCACCGGTTGTCCTGATATAGTCGCCGATCGTCAGGATAAAGAAGAGGGGGCTGTCGAAGTGATCGCTCCACCAGTCTCCAGGCCGAAGGTGCTCCTCTTTGATCCTCGGATGGGTTTGCCGCACCTTCTCCCATTCTTCTGCCTGTCCGGGGCCCGTCAGGATGACGCCGCTCGGCGCTTCTCCGTTCGGCTGAACGCCCCGTGCAAGAAGATCGATCTGAGCGCGGACCGCCTCGGGTTCCCGGTCGAGGAGGGCCTGGAGCGTCCAATAGCCGTCACGATAGTACGTGCGGGCCGGCGCGCTGTAGGCCTGGCCGGCCGCAAGGCCGGCAAAGGTGCCATGCTCGTCCTGCCGTATGCTGGAAAGGGCCGCATGCAGGCTCTGCGAGATCATGCTTCGCATCAAAGGATCCGCTTCCGGCATTGCATCGCACCGCGTTACATAGGCATCCGCTTCGGCGATCAGTTGTGCCTCGTCCAGCTTGAGAGCCGCTTGCGCTTCCTCCATCGTCGCGCCGGCGGTCACGAATATCCCGCTCGATCTCTGCTCGGCAATGGCGACGCCCCAGCCGGTGCGGGCAATACGGCGGCTGCCCTGCCGCTCCACCGGTTGGCGTTTTGCCACGCTGCCCCACCAGGCGCAGCGCGTGGCGGGAATAAAGGTTCTGAGCTTTGCGCCCTTCAGGAAAAGCGCTGGCGCCGATTGGGCCACATAAAGACCCCCGCCATGCGCTCCAACGCGGTTCGGGGCATAGGTGAACGGCGTGCTCCATCCGGAAAAAGTCAGATTTGCCAGTTTGCCGGAGCCCCACAGCGAAAGCTCGATCTTGCCTTTTGGGTGGCAATCGCCCTGCAGGCGCGGAGCCATGAAGGGGACGAGCACGGGTTCTGCTGAACGAAGCTGTCCGTCGGGGAGCGGCGTCAGAATCTGTCGTATTGTTTGTGGCGCGCTCATTGGGCCGCCTCCCATTGTTCAAGTTTTTCAATGCCTGAGAGGCCGTTGAGACCGAGCATGAGAGCACCCAGCATGCCGGCTTCCGGGCCAATGCCAGTTGCCTCTATCTGTGTCGCAAATGGCAGCAGCACCGATAGGTGCCGCGTCACAGCGTTGACAAATTCCCTTTGTGAGCCGATGCCGCCACCGAGCACTATGAGGGCGGGATCGAGGAGAGCTTGCACGGAAGCTATGCCGACCGAAGCCGATTTTGCGAGCGTCTCGATGACTGCGGCAGCTTGTGCGTCTCCGGCTGCGGCGCGAGCAAAGATCTCTGCCACCGGCACGGTGCCATCGCCGTAGAGGCTACGCACTGCGGGTGAATCGACCTGGTCCTCAAAGAGGCCGGCGCGGGCGTGCTGTGCCGTCTGATGCGGATCGGCGCCGAGCGGCAGCAAACCAAGTTCCCCCGCCCGTCCATGTTGACCACGGAAAAGCCTGCCACCGACGACGAGCCCCATTCCGACACCAGTTCCGAAGGCGACGAATGCGAGGGAATCGCAATTGCGCCCCTTGCCGAGCGTGGCCTCCGCGTAAGCTGCAAGGTTAACATCGTTCTCGACCACCACAGGGCAGGGCAGGGCCGTCGCAAGGAGCGCGGCAAGCGGCCGATCCGCTGGGATTGCCAGATGGGGAGAAAGTGAAGCGAGCCCGGTCGACGGCGATACGGCGCTCGGTACGCCGACCACAGCTTTCAGCAGAGGGCCCAGGTCCCGATGCTGTTCCAGCAGCGATATGATCATCCGTGGAATTTGCCTCAGCACCGGTGCATCGGAACCATGTTCGGTCGGCTCTTCGGCCTTTGCCAAAATCTGCCCTTCAAGATTGGCCAGACCCACAAGGACCTTCGTCCCACCGAGATCCACACCGGCAACGATTCCCGCACCCTCTGCCCGATAGGGGTGATGTGCCCGTCGCAAGCCAGACGCAATGGTTGAAATATTTGACAAACTCAGTCCTCTGCGATATTTGTTCGGCAGGTTGACGAATTTATTATTGGTGCGTCAGAAGACTGTCAACAAGCAGTTTGAAATCGGCGAGCTTTCATGGAAGAAGCAAATCACCGGTACAACGATGAAGACGGATCTGGCGGGATGGCTCGACCATGGCACTAACGGAAAACGCGCCCCCCGTATTGCGGCAGATCTCTGTCCGCGCCGTCATGGATGTTCTGCTTCACGCAGGTCCCACCTCGCGTGCAGAGCTCTCCAAGATGACAGGCCTCTCGAAGCAGACGATGTCCGAGGTCATCCGGACGCTGGAGGAAGCCGGATGGGTTCGAGAAAAGGGCGTCACAAGCGGGCGCATCGGCCGAACCGCCATTACCTATGAGGTCAATGGCGACGCCGGATATGCTGTCGGTATCGACATGGGCGCGACGACAACACGTATCGTGCTCGGCAATATTGTCGGCAGCATTGTCGGTGAAATCGACTATCCCTCCGATCGCCGCGGCGGCTTTCACCTGATCGATCAGGTGGAAGCAATGCTGGCGAAGGTGCTTGCGGACATGGGTGTCGCCCGGGAGCGGGTGCTTGTAACGGCAATCGCGACGCCAGGCGTTGTCGACCCGGCCACCGGTGCTCTCTCCATGGCGCCGAATCTGGTCGATATCGAAGGGATCGATATCGGCAGGACACTGAGTGACAGGCTTGGCTGTCCTGTCGTCCTTGAAAACGACGTCAACGCAGCCGTCATCGGCGAGTCCTGGCAGGGATGCGCAACCGCTATCGATTCCGTGGCATTCATCTCGCTGGGGACAGGTATCGGGCTGGGCGTGCTGCAGGACGGCAAGCTGATGCGCGGCGCCAGCGGGGCGGCGGGCGAAATCTCCTACATGCCGTTCGGAGCAGACCCGTATGCCGAGGACAGCCTTGAGCGCGGCGCCTTGGAATGCGCGATCGCCGCTCAGGGGATCAGCGAGCTTTACGCCCGCCTGGGAGGCGCGAAGGATACACCGGTACGGGATATTCTGGCGCTTGCCGAAAATGACGACCCGCTCGCTGTCGATGTCATCGGCAAGGTATCTGACATCGCTGCACTTCTCGTCGTTTCCGTCAACGCGATCGTCGACCCCAAGACCGTCGTTCTCGGCGGCAGTATCGGGCGTCATCCGCTGATCGCCGAACGCGTTCGGCAAGGCATTGCGAAAGCAAGCCGCCGCGCAATCGACGTCAAGGCCAGTGTTCTTGGTGGCAAGGCAACCCTGCTCGGGGCGTTGGCGATTGGTCTCAATCACGTCCACAATCTGCTCTTTTCGCCGCAGACCTTGCCCGAACAGCGTCGTCTCCCGCCGCCACCACTGTGATTTTGCGCTCTGTGTCGGTGCCAGTCGCAGCCGCTCTCGGTGCCAGCGCCGGGGCCAGCGCCGGGCCAGCGACTGTGACCGCAATAGGCCGCGACGCCAAGATCGGATGGAACTGAGGCACGCCGTCCAAGTGAGGGTTTACGGAGAAAATCCTATCCGTGGTGGGATAAACGATCCGGCGGGTGCCATAGAAAATTACGTTCGTCATCTTGACGAACTAATTGCTTCCACGCAAACTGGGCCGACAAAGGGGATGGCATTCGACCGCTCGGTGCGCCCGTGGTTGCCTCCAGATGCAGCACAAGGAATGGATAAATGGCCGGTCTGAAGTTGAAGGACGTCAAGAAGAGCTTCGGCCATCACGCGATCCTTCACGGCGTGGATCTCGACGTCGGCGAGGGTGAATTCGTCGTGCTTGTCGGTCCTTCCGGCTGCGGTAAGTCCACGTTGCTTCGCCTTATAGCCGGCCTCGAAAGCGTCACCGCCGGCCAGGTCGTCATTGGCGACAATGATGTGACGGCGGCCTCCCCCGGGGATCGCGGGATCGCCATGGTCTTTCAATCCTATGCGCTGTACCCGCACATGACTGTTGCGAAGAATCTTTCCTTCGGTCTCGAGAACCTAAAGATGAGCCGGGCCGAGATCGACCAACGCGTGATCGAAGCGGCAAAAATGCTCGCAATCGAGCCTCTTCTTGACCGACGGCCGAAGCAGCTCTCTGGCGGCCAGCGGCAGCGGGTGGCGATCGGTCGAGCGATTGTCAGGAACCCGAAGCTGTTTCTTTTCGACGAGCCACTGTCCAACCTGGATGCCGCGCTTCGCGTGCAGACCCGAGGGGAGATCAGCCGTCTTCACAAGCGGCTTGGCGCGACAATGGTCTATGTCACGCATGATCAGATCGAAGCGATGACCATGGCCGACCGCATCGTCGTCCTCAACGCCGGACGGGTCGAGCAGGTCGGCACTCCACTGGAGCTCTTCGAAGCGCCAGCCAACAAGTTCGTCGCCGGCTTCATCGGCTCACCTCAGATGAACTTTTTTGAAGGAACGCTTGCCGGCGCAGGTCCGGGTCATGTCGCCGTCGATGTGCCGGGCTTCGGTCGTCTGGAAATTCCAGCAGAGCTCGGGGAGGCGACCGTCGGCGAGGCTGTCATCCTCGGCGTGCGGCCCAGTCATTTCGAACTCGCCAAAGGCAACGGCGCAGACGCGTATCCGATCCGCTTGGACGTCGATTATGCTGAGAGCATCGGCACCGACACCTATGTTTATGGAATGGTCGAGGGTAGCGGTACGGCAACGATCGTCCACCTGCCCGATCACGTCACGATCAAAGACCGCTCATCGCTTGCTCTCGTCGTCGAACCCGCGCGCTTTCATCTGTTTCGAGCCGAAACCGGCAGCTCATTTGCGAAATTGCCTCAAAGTGCGGAGGATCTCGTTATAGCCGGTGACGCCAGGGCCTAAGGCCTCACCGGCCAATTATCGCTTATTGCGCGGTCGCTTCGAGATCGACCTTGTCGAGAAGCAGTGCGGGGTTCTCCATGGCCCCGGCCAGCTCGAGCGCACCGATGCCAGCGGCCTCCTTGGCCTTGACTGTCAGGGTGAAGGTTCCGGGCTTGGTGATGAACTGCGAAAGTGCGCTCGCAGCCTCCTGCAGCTTCGGCTGGGTAGACGCAAACTGTTGCAAGCCGGCAGTCGTCATCAGGACAAGGATGCCGCGCACACTGTCTTCGGTCATGCTGTTCTCATCGGCATAGAGCTTAATGCCTTTGGCCACGATTCCCTTGTCCTCGATCTTGAGTTTGGCTTCCCTCGCCGTGAGGCCGAAGAGCGCCATCTGCGCAGCGTTCGTGTCGCCGGAGAAAAAGTCCTTGGTGGCACCGCCCACAAGCCCCGAGAAGGAAAAGCCGCCCAGGTCCTTGCCGCTCAAAGAAACCTCCTTGACAAGGAGGTTCTCATTCGGCCCATCCCAAGCCAGTTCCACATTGGAAGAAAGGACAAGCTGGTCAAAACCGAGTTTGCGCAGCGCCTTGGAACCCTCGTCCGTAGTGTCGGACGGAACCGGCACGCTGAGGTCGCGATAGCTGATGCGGACATCGGTCGGGATGCCGTTGTAAGGCTTGCCCAATGCCAGCTCATAATTGTCTAGCGTGAAGCGAATGCGTTCCGGAACGGAAGGTAGGACAGCCTGCTCGGCCTGTGCTTCGCTCAATGGTTGGTCCTGGTTGTCGACTTCGTTTGCTGAATGCGCCTCAGGCGACGGCTCTGCGCTTGCAGATGGATCTGTCTCGCTGCCGGTTGCGCCTTGTTCGTCCTTGCCGATTTCGTTGTCCAGCGCACTTGCCGCCTCCGAACCAGGCATGTCGACGTCCAGTCCCGCCACCCGTATCGTTCCGAACTCCGGCATGAGCCTCGTGAGAGGGAAGTTCTCGATCTGATCGTCATCCAATCCGGCCAGCGTCGTCAGCGCCTCCATGGTCGGATCCCAGGAGAAGCCCTTGATGCTCGCCTCTGAGACCTTGGCGTAGTCGGCGCCTTCGCCCAAGAAAATACCGTGCAGGGCGCCGTCGAAGATACGGCCATCAAGCTGGAACGCCATCTTGTCGATGGCCAGTTTGACCGTCTTGCCGTCGCCACCGCCATCCTTTTCGGGAACTTCCATCTTCAGACCGAGCATCTCGATGTCGGCCTTGCCGATGATGTCGGCAAGTGAAAGGACACGTTTGAAAAAGGCCTGCCGCTCGGCCGGCGGCAGTGCCTCGGGATTGGCGGATTGCAGTTTCTGAAGCGTTTCAAGAAGTGGCTCGGCCGGCATGCGAACGCTCAAGCCGTTGCTGCGCACCTCGTCGTAACTGAAACGCGACTTATTGTCCGATAAGGCAATATTCCTGACAGACATCGGGCCATAGAGCGGTTTAGGTTCCCTGTCGTCGGGCCCCGCCTTTTCCGCGTACATCCGCACGAGATAGGCTGCGTCAAAATCCTTTCCGGTGACGGCACCCATGGAGCCGTTCATCTCCTCCCGCTTCGTCGCGCCCTCGCCATCGGGAATCTCCAGCGCAAATTTGAAGCTCGCCCCACTGGCGGAATAGCGCGCGATGCGGCCGCCGGCGATGTCTTCCAAAGCAACATCCTTGTAGACAGTCTCTTGTTCGGAACCGGCGGCCAGCTGGCTGACCATAACCTTTGGCGCCAAGACACGCTTTGCGGCAAAACGTTCAATGCGTTTGAGTGGCGTCAGGTTGGATTGATCGTCAGTCCTGACCAGAGCGCCAGCGACGAAATCGGGTTCCTCGACGCTTGCTTGCGGCACCAACAGCTTGCCCATTGCCAGGTCGAGCTCAAGACCTTTCAGGTCGAGCTTGCCTTTCAGGAAGAAGAGTGTTGGCCTGCCGTCAATCGCTGCGACGCGCGCGCTGGCGCCATCAACCAAGGGTAGCTTAACGTCACGCATATGAATGCGTCCAAGAAAGTCCGCTTCGATCGAGCTCGCCTTGCCGCCGCGCTCGACAAGGAAGCTGTCGGCCGCCTTTTCGAGCATGAACTTGCCGGCGGTCACGCCAGCAACCGCGAGCGCGATCACCGCCACGGTGGACCAAAGCGCTCTGCGACCAACACTGCCGGTTCCCATGTCCGTCTGCGGCACGATTTTTGTCCTTTCAGCAACCAAAATTGACAACGGTTCCAACCGAGTGACTAGCGAGCTGGTACGCTCTTTGCAAGTATCACGAGAGCGATCTGCATTTATATCGGGTTTGTTGCAAAAATACCGTGACAGGACGCCTCGATCGGAGATCGCCAGTGAATGGAGCCGGCTCCGCTGAGTGTCCAAGATTGCAGTGCCTGACCGGTTCAAAAGAAACTCTAAACGCAACCGCCAGGTCCACGGTTCGATCCCTCTCAAAGCGGGGAAGATCGACGAGCATAGGCGCAATGTGCACCACCCTGCGGTGGATCGTCGAGTGAACGACGCGGATGCCGCGGGAGACCATCATTCCCTTCAGATCACGCAAGCTCAGGTCCTGGCTCAGATACCAGCGCAGGCACGGCAGGACCACCTTCTGCTCGAAAAGCCGCCTTCGAACGTTGCCGATCGCCGCGAATATCGCAGATCAATGCCCTGTCACCAGGAGCCAGAAGCCTGAAAATAGAACCTGCGGGCTTAACGCCGAGTTTGTCGGTGGTTCAATATGCGACGTGGATCAGCCGGCAGCTGAAGCCAGTCCTTCGATTTCCAGGATAAATTCAAACTCCCGGGCGAGCCCCGGCGAACAGGCGACGACCGGACCGCCGTCATCGAGAAGGGTTTGCAGTTCTGGCATGGCAATCTTCGCGCCTGCCTCCGAGGCGATCAGCACACCAGCCAGCATATCCCATGCATTAAGGTGGCGCTCATAGTAGAGGTCAGCCGCGCCCTCGGCGACGCGTATGAGATCGATCGCCGCAGCACCCATGCGGCGGTAGTCCATGCCGCGCTCGTGCAGGCGGCGGGAGACGGCGAGGTGCTCGTCGAAGCTTGTCTTGCGCGAATGGCCGAGGATGCAGATCGCATTGGCCGGATCGCTTGTTTTCGCGGCACGGACAGGTTCGCCCTCGCGGTTGGCTCCCCGGCCGCGGATTGCTGACACAACCGAATCCTTGGCCGCGTCATAGACCGCACCGATCTCCAGCCGTCCTTCGGCGCAGAAGGCGATCGATACGCCCCAGTGCCGGAAGCCGCGAATGTAGTTCGTCGTGCCGTCGATCGGGTCGACCACCCAGGTTCCTGCGCTGCCTGCGCTGCCGCCCGTTTCCTCGCCCATGAAGGTGTCTTGCGGAAACAGCGAAAGCAGCCCGTCGCGGATCGCCTGCTCGGCATTGCGGTCGGCGACAGTAACGAAATCCTGCAAGCCCTTGTTCTCGACCTTCAATCCCGAGCCCATGTCGGCACGAAAGCGGGCAGCGTCTCGGCCAACACGGCGCGCGATCTCGATCGCGGTCGCTGCACGGGCATCGAGAGCTGCGGCATCGAATGCGGAATTCATCAGGCAGTCCTTCTCTTGATCAGCGAAACAGGCGTGAATTCGACACGCGCCGTCATGTCGGGCTCTGCCATCCGGCTGATCAACAAACCAATCGCTTGTTCGGCTTGAAGATCGCAGGGCTGGCAAATGGTGGTGAGCTCGTAGGCGGCCCAGCTTGCCTGGGGAATGTCGTCATGGCCGATGACTGGGATTTCGGGCGCATCATCGCGGCTGCGGCCCGACATCAGCCGGTCGACGACGCCGCAGGCCATGTAATCGTTGGCGCAGAAGACCCCATCAATCGCCAGGGGGCCAAGTTCGGGCGCAATGTCGAAGCCGGATCGATAATCGTTTATCGCAACCGTGAGCAGTTGTGCGTTGACACCGCGCTGCCGGCAACGGCCGAGGAAGGCATCGCTGCGGCGACGCGCCGTATATGAGACAGAAGCCGCGGCGATCATAGCGAGGCGCCTTGCGCCCGTATCGATCAGATGATCCGCGGCCAGATGCCCGGCGGTGCGGTCATCGGAAATGATGCGGTCGACGAAGGGAATGTCGTCGCCCTTGTTGATCAGCACGATCGGCACGCCTTCGGTGGCACACTGCTCGCAGATCTCCGTCGGCGGAGCGTCCGATGTCACGACCACGCCGGAGACTGCATATTGCAGTAGCTGGCCGATGACGGTCGAGGTATCCGCCTCCTTCGAAGTCGGCAGCAGGATCGGCCTGAAGTTCCGGGAAATGAGCGTACGCGCCAGATGCTCGATCTGCAGCGTACGGAACGGGTTGTCCAGTCCCGCTGCGACGACGCCGACGAGATCCGAGCGCTTGTTCGTCAGGCTGCGGGCCAGATAGTTGACGCGGTAGCCCAGTTCCTTGGCGGCCTGATGAATCTTTTCACGGGTCTTTGGCGAGACACTCGCATCCGGTGTAAAGGCGCGCGAAACCGCCGCACGGGAGACGCCTGCTACGCGCGCCACATCGAAGGACGTGACCCTACGCGGTCCCCTATCCTTGTCTGCCACGGCTTTCTTCCCCACTCGAGGCCGTGCGCATCATGTCCGGCAGGTCCGTGCAGATGCCGAGCACCGGCAGTTTCATCATATCTTCCAGGATCGGTCGTCTCTCTTCGTGCCAAAGGACTATTTCGCGCCCCTCGGCGAAAACGCGGTCGGTCAGCGCCGGTGTAACCAGATCCTGCGGCCGCTCGCCGGCGCGTTCCCAGCAAAGATGCAGGATATCAGCACGCGCCTCGTCACCCATGGCATGCGGATCGTGGCCGACGCGGACGAGCACCGAGAGCGGATAATCACAACCAGCCTCGCGAAGCTCGCGGACCTGCGCGGCATCGAAGGAGCCAAGGCAGGCAAAATGCTGGTCGTGTTCCCGAAGATGGTGCCAGCAACGAATGCCGGTTCCCGGCGCCTTCAGCTCGACATAAAGGCCGGTGCCGGTTTCACGACCAAGGGCGGCGACGGCCGCGAAGGTCGGCACCTCCACCCCCTCCAATGCCGCAAGCTCGGCCGCCGTCATCTCGGATATGTGATGATCGACGCCGAAGACACGCTCGAGGTGATCGTCATGGGAGACGACGACCACGCCGTCCGTCGTCAATTGTGTGTCGAGTTCCCACATTTCCGCACCAAGCTGTGCCGCCAACCGGAAGGCTGTGAGGGTGTTCTCGCGAGCGTGACCGCTGGCACCACGGTGGCCGATGCAAAAGGGGAGCTGGCCCTTGCCCGCAGGCCAACGGTAGCGGTCGAAGAAGGCCGAGAAATCGCGTCGCATCAGAGCCTCCGTCCGTCTTCATCGAACACAAGCACATTGCGGCTGTCGATGGCCCAGCTGACCTCGTCGCCGATCTTGATGTCATGGCGCGCGGGCTGGATAGACCGCAGCAACGGGCCGCCTGCCAGTCGAACGTCGTAGAGATTTTCGCGGCCCTGGGTCTCGGCGAAATTTACGGTTCCGGTCACGCGGACGTCGCCCGCCGGACTATAGTGTTCAGGGCGAATGCCGAGCAACAGCCTGGCACCTTCGCCGGCGTTGACCGAGGCCGGCAGCGGAACTGCAATCTCGCTGCCGGGAATGGAAAAGGCACCTTTCGATGCGACGCCGTGCAGGAACGTGATCGGTGGGTTGCCGAGGAAGCTGGCAACGAAGGCGGTGCGCGGGTCGTTATACATCTGCGCCGGCGTCGCGATCTGCACGATCTCGCCTTCCTTCATGATGGCAATGCGGTCGCACATGCTCATGGCTTCCACCTGGTCGTGGGTGACCAGAATGGCGGTAATGCCCGTCTCTTGCTGGATGCGGCGGATTTCAGACCGCATCTCCAGCCGGAGCTTCGCGTCCAGGTTGGCGAGAGGCTCGTCGAGAAGCAGGACATCGGGCTTCCGAATGAGCGCGCGCGCGAGTGCGACGCGCTGCTGTTGCCCGCCGGAAAGCTCGGAGGGACGGCGACCCATCAGATTGCCGATCTGCACCAAGCCGGCGATGCGGTCGACTTCCTTGCGGGTCTCTGTCGGGGCCATCCCCTTGACCTTCAGCGGAAAGCCGATGTTTTCGGCCACGGTCATGTGCGGATAAAGCGCATAGGACTGGAAGACGACGCCGACATTGCGTGCCTGGCTCGGAAGATCGGTCACGTCGCGGTCGCCGAAAAGGATGCGGCCACCGGTCGGACGATGGATGCCGCAAACGGCAAAGAGCGTCGTCGACTTGCCGCAACCCGAAGGACCGAGCAACGCCAGCATCTCTCCATGCGCCACTTCGAGGTTCATGTTCTCGATCACCTTGGTAGCGCCAAAGCTCTTCGAGAAATTGTCGAGGAGGATCCGCATCAGCCTTTGCTCCCGCCTCCATAGATATTCATGAGGTGTTTGTGGAAGAACCCGTAAAGCAGCAACACTGGGATCACGTAGAACACACCCACTGCCTTGAAGGTGCCAAAATTGAAATTGTTGTCGTCGGCAATCAGCCCCGCGAGGTAGACCGACAGGACCTGGACCCGTCCGCTCGGCGCCAGAACCTGCGGCAGGATGAATTCGCCCCAGCCCGATAGGAAGGAGAAGAGCGCCAGGGCCATGATCGCGGGACGCACCTGCGGCAGTACGAGGCTACGCCACACGCGAAAGCGCGAAGCCCCGTCGACAACGCCGGCCATCTCGATCTCCCAGGGCACGACATCGTAAAAGCCCTTCATCAGCCAGATGCCGAGCGGCAGGTCGATGGCGGCCTTCACCAGGATGACGCCGATCAGGGAGTTATAGAGCCCGACCATCTGCAAGACGATGAAGATCGCGATGATCAGCGTCACCGACGGGAAGGCATGCAACACCATGACGCCGGCGAGGAAGAACCCGCGTGCGGGCACGTTCAGCCGCGAGAGCACGTAGCCGGCCATCGACGAGACGAGCAGCACGACGCTTGTCGTGCTTGCTGTGAAGATCAGCGTGTTCAGCGTCACCAGCCAGATGTTGGGTTTTCCGGGTGGTGTCTGCCAGAGGAAGGACCAGTGGCGAAAGGTGATCGAATCCGGAATAAGCGATGCAGGCTGCTTGTCGGTGATCGTGTCGATGAAGAGATAAATGTACATCAGCACCAGCGGCAAACTGACGATCGTGAGCGCCAGGATGACCGGCCAGGTGCGATAATTTACAGATGGTTGCGACTTTTCCGCCATGATCAATCCTCGATGAGCGGCCGCGCAACCAGCGAGGCGTAGTTGAAGACACGCAGATAGGCGAACGACAGGATGATACCGATGACCACGAGCACCAGCGCCATGGCTGCGCCGAGCCCGTACTCCAGGTTGCCGGCGTAGTTGTTGAGCGCTGTGTGGTAGGCAGCAAGCGACCAGACCTCGGTCGCATTGCCCGGCCCGCCGCGGGTCGAAAGCAGGATTTCGTTGAAAGAGGCGAGTAGGGAAAGCGTCTGATAGCAGCTGACAAACAGGATCGGCCAGCGCATTTGCGGCAGGATGATGTAGCGGATCTGCTGCCAGCGGCTGGCACCATCTACCTCGCTTGCAAAGAATTGGCTCTTGGGAATGGCCCTCAGTGCCGAGGAAAAGACCAGCATTCCCATCGAGGCGCCGATAAAGCCGTTTATCAAGACCACGAAGAACCAAGCGTGGTAGGCGCTGTCGAGAAGATAGTTTTTCGGTGGGTAGCCGAACTTGCCCATCAGCACCGAAATAAAGCCGGTATCCCATGCCAGCCACTTCCACATCAGCACGTAAATGACGACCGGAGTAATGCGCGGCAGGAGCCAGATGGACCGGAAGATCGCAGCCGGCATGTCCGGCATGTAATGCGTCCAGATCGCCAGGGCCATCGCATAGGTCGTGTTGAACAACACTAGGACTAACGCGACGTAGAGAAGCGTATTGAAGAGGATCTGTGCCATATCCGGCGAGGAGGCGATGCGCGCGAAATTCTCCGTGGTCCAACTCCAGCCGGTATAGGTTGCCCTGGCGAGGCCTTCCTTCTCTTCCGGCGTCAGTTTGAAACCGAATTTGTCGAGCGAGGCGAAAAGTTCATCCTTGCTCGCGAAGCGCAAGTTGGCGACGGAACGGTTGAACTGTTCGGAGATCTGCTTGACGTCCCGGGTTGAAGGTCTGTCCTCGAGATCCTTGATCATGCGTTCAGCCTCGCGTCGCGAGGAAAAGACTTCGCCGAGGTGCTTCTCGCGCAATTCCCCGGCAATGCCGGGCGCCAGTCCAAGGGCCTCGACGCTCTCGATGCCCTGCTCATCGATCGCGTAGCGCGGTTCAGTCAACTGCTGCACGACATCGGGCATTTCGCGCTTCAGCGCGTCCAGCGAATTCGGTGCGATTTGGTAGGCGCCGCCCGAAATGCCCGTGGCGGTCGTCATGCTCGTGAAGGAGAAGACGGCGGTCAATACGACCGGCATCAGGAAGAACAGCAGGATGATCGCCCCGGCTGGCGCAATCATCACGAGCCCGAGCGTTCTGGACGTTCTCATCGAAAGTCTCCGCAAAGGGTCCGGGCGGACTTGCCGCCCGGAGAGTTGCCTGGCTGCTCAGCGGATGACGATCTTGTCGCCAAGCGTGCTTTTCAGCTCGCTCTCGACATCGTTGACGGCGGCATCCGGCGTCTTGGCGCCTGTCCAGGATGCTTCGAGGCCCTTCCACATGATGTTCCAGTAGGTCCCGAAATCGGCGTTGTTGGGCATCGCGTTAGCATAGGGCAGCAGGCGCTCGGTGGCTTCACGCGTCCAGCGATCGGAGGAGTAGAGCTCGATCTCGGTTTCGGCCTTCGAAATGCCGAGATGGGCGGACTTGACCGCGTGCAGCACGTTGATGCGCGGCTCGGAAGCAATCTTGATCAGTTGGGCAGCGATCTCGGTGGTGTCCTTGTCGTGACCCGAGGTCAGAAGATAGACGAGCGGATGCGTCAGCGTGTTGGGCTTGCCACCGTCGCCGGCGGGGATCAGCGTGAAGACGACGTTGCCGAAGAAGTCCTTCAGGCCCTCTTGCTTGACATAGCGGGCGTAGTGCCAGGTGCCGCCGTGCCAGATGCCCGCCTTACCGGAAGCCACTTCCTTCCACCATTGATCGCCGGGCATGCCGATATGGTTCTTCTTGGTGACGCCATCCTTCACCGCGTCGGCGAAGAACTGGTAGGTCCGCTGCATTGCTGCCTTGTCGAAGACGAGCTTGCCGTTCTCTTCCATCTTGCCGCCGAAGCTGGTGTAGAACTGCCAATAGTCAGGACCATTCGTATTGCGTGGATAGAAGCCGTAGCCGGCCTGGACGAGGCCTTTGTCCTGCATCTTCTTGGCGTCTTCCAGCACGTTCTTCATCGTGTAGCCGCCATCCTGGACCTTCTTTGGCAGCGCGTCGAGATCGGCGTCGCTATAGCCGATGGCCTTCATGTACGGCTTCCAGAAGAACATCGGGCGGGACTCCGCGTCCTGCGGAATACCGTAGACGGTGCCGTTGAACGAGGCGATGGTCATCAGGTTTTCGTAGATGTCGTTGAGCGGCCAGGAGTCGAGGTCGACATAATCCTCGATCGGCACGATCAGGCCGGACTGAGCCCAGGGGCCGATGTCCTCGTGGCCGGTGACGACAATATTTGGAGCAGTCTTGGCTTCAGCGGCGAGCGTCATCGCCTGTTTGAAGTCTTCCCAACCGCTGTAGGCTTTCTTCTCGACCTTGATCTTGAGGTCATCGCCCTTGATCGCGGCTTCGCGCTGAAGCTGCTCGGCGGCAATGTCGATCGCGTCGAGGCGGTAGACGTCGTTGGGCCCCGTGCCGCCTGCCCAGACGGTGATGGTGACATCCTTTGCCATGGACAGGGCGGTAGTCGAGGCCAGAATAGCAGCCGCGACGGTCAGGCACTTCAATGTTGGCAGAATAGTCATTTCTTCGTCTCCCCAGAAGAGCGGTGTGAACCTCTTGGCGGGCCATCACCATTATTGAAGGCCACCCGCGAGGTCCCTTGAAAAGCGCTAACGATTTACGCTCTAAGGGGCGTGCGTAACGGCCGAGTGACAAAAATGAGCACGTGTGCAAAAAATATTATGGCGCGGCGAAAAAACATTGCAAGGCTGTTTTTAGAAGTGAGCTGCTGCCACCAAAAAACGGACCCTTGCATGGGGCAGGATAACGCAACCGGGTCACGGCAGAGGCGCCTACGGCAATGCGCAGGTCTCTTTGCGCCCGCCCGGCACGATGCGAAGACCTTGGTCGGATCAATCTCATGCCCTACGCAAAAAAAAGATCGCCATGTTCGCCCGTCTGAGCATTGCAGACGCCGGAGAACTCGCTCCTCTCGCGCAGCTTGCCGACGACCAACGAGCCCTCCACGCCGGCGTTCTCGACGATCGTGCGGACCGGCGCCTCGATTGCGCGGCGAACGATGTCGACACCGTCGCAGGTGGCGATAGCCACCAACACATAGGCAGGGGCAACCGCAGGAGCCGGCCTGCATTCGCAATATCGGCTGGCGGTTGCTCGGCCCGCCCTGTGGCACCGTATCGTCTATCCCGGGGACCGGCTCACAAAAGCCAATACCGTGGTCCCGGCCCTTTGCGTCCCGCCACATCAGCAGGATTTGCGAGGCTACACCGGTCGATCGACAGGCAGCCGCAGCCGATGCACTCGGTAAGCCCGGAGCGCAGCCGCTGCAACTCGGCGATGCGCTCGTCTATGCGCTTTGCCCACTCGCCCGACAACCGCGACCAGTCCCGACGTGATGGCAGGCGATCGGCCGGCAACTTGCCGAGCTCGGCGCCGATCTCCTCGAGTGTCAGCCCGATGCGCTGCGCAAAGACGATGAAGGCGATCCGGCGCAACACCGACCGGTGATAGCGCCTGTGCCCCGAGCCAGCCCGTTCGGATGCGATCAGCCCGCGATCCTCGTAGAAACGCAGGGCCGACGAGGCGACGCCGGCGCGCCGCGACACCTCGGTGATGGTCAGCATCGAATCCATGCACCGAGGTAAGCATGAATTCTCCTTGACTTCAAGTTAACTTGAACTTGTAGCAATGGTGCCTTGCTGATTGAAGGAGCACCGACGATGCAAACGAAAATCGATTTTCAGGGGCTTCGCGTGGCCGTCACCGGTGGCACGTCCGGCCTCGGACTGGCGCTTGTGCGGCAGCTCACTGCGAACGGCGCGTGCGTGGCCTTCGTCGCCCGAACGGCTGCCAACGTCGAACGCATCGCTGACGAGACGAGCGCATACGGGATTGTTGGCGACGTTGGCAAGAAGGCGGACATCTACCCGGTCGCGATGCAGATTACGGCCGTCCTTGGTGGGGTCGACGTCCTGATCAACAATGCGTCGAGCCTCGGTCCTGTCCCTCTGGCGCTTCTTGCCGATACCGAGTGCGAGGAGCTGGAAGCGGCACTTGCGGTCAACCTCCTCGGCGCGTTCCGATTGACGAAAGCCCTGTTCGGTGCGCTTGCCGCGTCCGCACGCGAAGGCCGCGGCGCCCTTGTGATCAACATCTCCAGCGATGCGGCGGTGAACGCCTATCCGGGTTGGGGCGCCTACGGGGCGAGCAAGGCCGCTTTTGCCCATCTGACGGCGATTTGGGACGAGGAAGCAAAAGCCGACGGCATAAGGCTCCTCGCGCTCGACCCAGGCGATATGGATACCCCGTTGCACGCGCTGGCGCTTCCTGACGCCGATCCATCGACCTTGAAGAGCCCCGAGCTGGCCGCCAGCGAGATCATCGAAAAGATGCTCGACACGTTTCCCGCAGGCGCCAGGCTCGAGGGGGAACAAGCATGATTGCCGACGACCATTCCGATCGGCGCTCCGCCAGGCTGTTCGTCGTCGAGGCGGACGGCAGGATGCGCGACCTGCCACGCGCTGGACTGGGGACGCTATTCGATCCTGGTGATCTGGTGGTGGCCAATGACGCCGCGACCTTGCCCGCCAGCCTGCACGGGAAACATCTTTCCAGCGGCAAGGCGATAGAGATCCGCCTGGCGGGCTGGCTGTCGCGTTCCGATCCTACCCGTTTCGTAGCAATTGCTTTCGGCTCGGGCGACCACCGCACGCGTACGGAAGACCGGCGGCCGCCGCCTGCGCTGTCAGCAGGTGATCGTCTCAGGTTCGGCACGCTCGAAGCCGTGATAGAGCGTCCTCTCAGCCATCCTCGCCTTCTTGAACTGCGCTTCGGAGGCAGCCGCGCAGCGGTGATTGCAGGACTGGCGTGCTATGGTCGGCCGATCCAATACGCGCATGTTCCCGAACCCATGGTACTGTGGGATGTTTGGACGAAGATCGCCGCCGAGCCTTTCGCGTTCGAGGCGCCATCGGCAGGCTTCGCACTCGACTGGTGCACGCTCCAAGCCTGGCGTCGGCGCGCCGTCGGTTTCACAACTCTCACCCATGCCGCGGGCGTTTCTTCCACCGGCGATCCGGCGCTCGACCTGAGCCTTCCTTTCGACGAGCCGTATCGCATCCCTAAACATGCAGCCGCGCAGGTTGCGCGGGCGAAGCTCCGTGGCAGCCGCATCATCGCGATCGGCACGAGCGTCGTGCGCGCGCTTGAGGCAGCCGCCAATGCGGACGGCAGCGTACGTGCCGGAAATGGCATTGCCACGGGTCGTATCGCACGCGGCACGCAGGTTCGCGTAGCCGATGCGATACTCACAGGCATCCACCAGCCCGGTGAAAGCCATTTCGAGCTCTTGCGTGCGTTTGCCGAAGATGCCCTGCTCGCCACGGCCTCCGCAACGCTAACCGCCTACCGCTACCGCACGCATGAATTCGGCGATTCCATGCTGCTCAATCGCCAACCGCTGCGTCTATCGGCGCGAATAGGACCAGGCTGAGACGAAGCCTCTCCTCGAAGCTCGAGACGTGGCATGCAACGGTGTTGCCGCACTCGCGCGCCGCTGGTTTCGCCAATTTGGGGCAACTGCTACGCTCATGCGATTTTGCGCAATTATGAATGACAGGCTGGATGTCGAGCCTCGCCTTGTCGCCATCGTCCGGGCCGTAACCATGATCGTAATTGAACTGGAAGGGGACGCTGATCAGCGAGGCGATCGGGTTGGAGAGCGTCTTCGCCAGGTCTTCATTCGACTGGGCGTTCGCCAACCCCGGAGCGAGCCCGAGCGCCAGCAGGGTGGCAGTGTAAGCCGCTCCATTCATCGATGCCGTCTCCATTGATCGACGATCTTATGCAAGCCTCGGCCTAGAAGTGAAACGCGACGCCGATAATCGGTCCCTGCTCGACGACGTCGAAGACAAACCCGTCGTTGTTATAGTTCACACCGACCGCCCGGTAGCCAGCGACTGCCGAGATCGTGTCGGTGAACTTGTAGCCAAGCGCCAGGGAGACATCCCAATCGAGATCGGCGCCACCGCCGCCGACCAGGCCCCATCCCGTCACGTAGATTTCGGGCGTGAAAAAGTAATTGCCCCGGACACCAGCCAGCGCGTCGACCCAGGTCG
>NZ_LOKY01000016.1:0-80838 GCF_002211315.1 Rhizobium sp. R693
GGAAGCTGGCGCGCTTCTCTGACGTCAGACAATCTGTCATCGACCGGATCGTACACGGCTGGTCGCCACAGCAGATTGCAGGACGCATGCGCCTGGAACGCCATCCGATCTCTGTCAGCCACGAGACAATCTACAAGTTCGCATATTCGCCCGACGGCACGCCATCAAGCTGTGGCGGCACCTGCCGGAGCATCGTGCGCGACGCCGACCACGACATGCCCGACGCAAGCATGGTCAACGGTTTAGCCCGGAACTCAACATCTTGCGGCGCCCCGACACTGTTGCCGAGCGCAAGCAGTTTGGGCATTGGGAATGCGACCTGATCCAGTTTCGGAAAAAGTTCGGCAAGGCCAATGTGACGTCGCTGGTCGAGCGAGTCAGCCGCTTCGCGATCTTCCTGCGCAACAATGACCGTCAGTCCCGTCCTGTCATGGACGGCCTTGTTGAAGCACTGCAGGCCCTGCCCCACCTTGCTCGCCGTTTCATCACCTTCGACCGGGGGACGGAGTTCACTGACTGGCCGTATCTGCAAGCCAGCATCGGCGCCCAAACCTGGTTTTGTGATCCGCAATCGCCCTGGCAAAAAGGCACCGTCGAGAACACCAATGGCCGGGTCCGGAAATGGCTTTCGAGAGAGGTCGATCCACTGTCCGTGACCGACGCCGACCTGATCGACATCTGCAATCGGCTCAATGATACGCCACGCAAATGTCTTGGCTATCGAACGCCCGCGGAGGTCTTCCGCAAGAAACCGCTCGCCCAGATGCGGTATGCAGGTTAGCTTGACCAAGCCCGCAAGTCGCGGTTCAGCATGAACTCACAATATCGCGTTCGTGCATTTCGCTTATAGGTATGGCTCATCGATGGACTATTATTGAACCATAAGGCCTCTCTATGATCCATATATGAAACATTGTTCGGCCCACGGGTTGACGCTGGCGGCACTTCGACGTATTTGATCCATAAATCGCCCACAAACCGCATTTGTGAGCTCTTTATGGTACAACCATGGCAAAACCGGAAACAAGAGCCTATTCCTCCTACAGCCGTGATGCGCTGCTTCTGCTTGCGCAGATGATCCGGCGTGCCCGCATCGAACGAAAACTGACGGCGCAGGAGCTGGCGGATCGGGCAGGAATCTCCCGCGGGCTCCTTCAAAGGATTGAGCGCGGAGATCCCGGCTGCGCAATTGGTGCGGTCTTCGAAACCGCTGCGATTGTCGGCGTGCGCCTCTTTGACGCCGATCAGCCGACGATGGCTACACAGATCTCAGCCCACGGCTCCACCCTCGCCCTCTTGCCGAAATCCGTTCGTCACAGCGTCGCAAAGGTAAAAGATGACTTCTGACCAGCGGTATATTGAGGCTTACGTCTGGGTCTGGTTGCCGGGACAGTCCGAGCCGGTCGTAGCCGGTCGCCTTGCTCGCGAAGGCGAAAATCTCCTTTTCAACTACGGTCGCAGCTATCTTGGGCGAAGGGATGCGATTTCGCTCTATGAACCGGAGCTGCCGCTCCGCTCGGGTATCCTTCCCCTGCTACCCGGCCTGTCGATGCCCAACTGCCTGAGGGACGCGGCACCGGATGCGTGGGGCCGGCGCGTCATTATCAATCGACGCCTGGGGGCAAAGGCGCGCGACGCGGATCCAGCCGATCTCGACGAGCTGACTTATCTTCTCGAGTCCGGCTCAGACCGGGTTGGATCTCTCGACTTTCAGCTTTCGGCATCCAACTATGTGCCGCGCGCGGCTGCATCGGCGCCTTTGGCGGAGCTTCTCGATGCCGCGCGTCTGGTCGAGGAAGGTGTGCCTTTGACGCCCGACCTCGACGCAGCCCTTCTGCACGGTAGCTCGATCGGCGGCGCGCGGCCGAAGGCTCTGATCGATGACGGCGACCAGAAATACATCGCGAAGTTTTCCGCACAGACCGATCTCTACAGTGTCGTGAAGGCAGAGTTCATCGCGATGCGCTTGGCGGCAATAGCAGGACTAAACGTCGCTCCAGTCCGGCTCGCGCACGTTGCCGGCAAGGATGTCCTGTTGATCGAGCGCTTCGACCGTCAAAGGACGGACGGCAAGTGGGCGCGCCTTGCGATGGTGTCAGCCCTCACGCTGCTCGGGCTTGACGAGATGATGGCCCGATACGCGAGCTACGAGGAGCTGGCGACGGTCATCAGGCACCGTTTCACGGAACCGAAAGCGACATTGCGCGAGCTTTTTTCCCGTCTCGTTTTCAATGTGCTGTGCGGCAATACCGACGATCACGCGCGCAATCACGCCGCTTTCTGGAATGGCAAGGCTCTCTCGTTGACCCCGGCCTATGACATTTGTCCACAGGGACGGACCGGTCAGGAGGCAAGCCAGGCGATGCTGATCGACGGAAATCGACGTTCGAGCCAGTTGGTAACCTGTGTCGATGCGGCGCCAAGTTTCCTGATACCGCGGGACGAGGCAATCGCAATTGCCGCAGAGCAAATCAAAGTCATTCGCGACAAGTGGGATTCCGTATGCACCGAGGCGGCGCTGACCGAGGTCGATAAAGGTCTGTTTTGGCGACGGCAGTTTCTCAACGATTTTGTATTCGAGGGGGCACCGGACGCTTTGAAAGACCTTATTGGCTGAGCTGAATGGCGCGGCGCAGGCCGCAGCCGGCGCGAATTCCAGACGATCGCAAAATCGTACTTGCTCACCCTCCAGATCGCGCGATCAGACCCTTCTCCTCCTGTCGATTTCCGATGGCTCATGGACCCCAAGGTCGCGCCATGCAAGCCGCGATTGCTGGTTCTCCTGTCTCAGCACATCATGCGCTGTGCGGCCGATGCCGGCGCTGCTACCGCCCTTTGGGACCAGGCTACAGATCTAAATTTTTCCAAGCGCTCCTGTGAACCGTATGACAGCGACGGGCGGTGAACGACCTTGCCGGCGTTCATCCTCTCGATCATCGCCGGGGCCGTCGCAGACAATTTCAGCCGGCGATCGGTCATGATCGCCGGCCTGTCTCTGATCGCGATCGCTTCGATCGTGCCGGCGATCTCTGCCGGCTTTGGCTTCGTCAGTCCCTGGCTCACCGCCCGCTCGATGGGCTCGTTCCTGTTGATGTCCGGCCAGCGGCCCCCGTCGCTCTACCGTCAAAACCTATGTTCCTTTCCTTGAACAGGTGAAGCAAAGAGCGTCTGGCCAAACGACAAGGGCCGGTCGCCATCGGTCCTGGCAACCAGAGACGGCAGGCGCTCAGCGTCAAGGAAGACCACGGTGTCGGCGCCGAGCCTTTCGATATGCCTGACGGTTCCACGCCATTTGCCCTCGCTTTCCGAAAGCGTAATGTGCTCAGGCCGAATGCCGTAGGTCTTGCAGCCCTCTTTCTCTGCGACTTCCCCCTCGAAGAGGTTCATCTTCGGTGAGCCGATGAAGCCGGCGACGAAGGGCGTTGCCGGCTTATTGTAAAGTGTCATCGGACTGCCGATCTGCTCTACCTTGCCCCCGTTTAGCACAACGATCTTGTCGGCCATCGTCATGGCTTCGACCTGGTCGTGCGTGACGTAGATCATCGTGGCGCCGAGTTTCGCGTGCAGTTCCGTGAGCTCGAGGCGCATCTGCGAGCGCAGCGAGGCATCGAGGTTCGAAAGCGGTTCATCGAACAGGAACACCTGCGGATTGCGGATGATGGCACGACCGATCGCAACGCGCTGGCGCTGGCCGCCCGAGAGGGCCTTGGGCTTCCGATCGAGTAGATGCGAGAGCTGGAGAATGTCCGCTGTCTGTTTCACCTTCTCGGCGATTTCGGCCTTCGGGCGGCGCGCGAGTGAAAGTCCAAAGCCGATATTCTCGCCCACCGTCAGATGCGGATAGAGCGCATAGGACTGGAAGACCATGGCAATGCCGCGCTGGGACGGTTCAGCTTGCGTGACATCCTTGCCGCCGATGAGAATCTTGCCGGACGTGGACGTTTCAAGGCCCGAGATAATGCGCAACAGCGTTGATTTTCCGCAGCCGGACGGGCCGACAAAGACGCAGAACTCGCCCGCCTCGATCGTCAGATCGACGCCCTTTATCACCTCGAGGCTGCCAAAGCTCTTGCGGACATCTTCAAGAACGACTGATGTCATGACTTATCCCTTCACGGCGCCGGCAGTCATGCCTGCCACGATCTGCCGGTTGAAAAATACGAAAACGATGAGAGGCGGAATGGTGACCAGCAGGATGTTCATGAAGAGGAGATTGAACTGAGTCTGGAACTGCCCCTGGAAGTTATAGAGCGTCAGCTGCACCGTCACGTTCTCGCGACCCGGCAGGTAATAGAGCGGGTTCGTGAAGTCGTTGAAGATCGCAATCGACTGCACGACGATGACGGTCACCGTGACGGGTTTGAGCAACGGCAGCACGACCCGGAAGAAGATTTGCAGGGGCTTTGCGCCGTCGATGATGGCGGCTTCATCGAGATCGCGTGGAATGGTGGCGATGAAGCTGCGGAACAGCAACACGGTGAAGGCCAGACCATAGGCAACCTGAATGAGGATCATCCCCGAGATTGTCTTGAACAAACCGAGCGATTGCAGCACCCATATGGTCGGTACGACGGCCGGCGGGATCATCAGGCCGGCAAGGACCGCACCGTAGATCACCGCATTCCAACGCGAGGGCCGGCGTTGCAGCACATAGCCAACCATGGCGCCGAATAGCACGAGCAGCGTGACCGCGACCACGGTGATGACGGTCGAATTGAAATAAGCGAGCAGCAGCATGTAGTTGCGGGTCTGCACAACCTCCATGAAGTTCTGCCAGAGATGCCATTCCCGAGGCAGGCTGAAGGTCAGCGACGCAGCATCCTGCTTGGTCTTGGCGGCTGTGATGAAGATAAAGAGGAAGGGCAGCACGAAGATCACGCCGCAGGCCAGAAGAGCGGTGGTACCGGTGTAAAGCTGACGGCGGTTCATAGATCCACCTCCTTGCGGTTGAACCACGCCGTCATCGGCAGCACGATCAAGCCAATCAGGAGAAACAGGATGACGTTGCCGGCTGTCGAGAGGCCATAGAAGCCAGCCTGGTATTGCTTGTAGATGACGCTCGCCAGCACGTCCGAGGAAAAGCCCGGACCGCCGCGGGTCATAGCCCATATCAAGTCGAAGCTGCGCAAGCCGCCGATAAGCGACAACGTGACGACGGTAACGGTGGCCGGCTTCACCAGCGGCACGGTAACCCGGAAGAACATCTGCCGACGGGTCGCGCCGTCGATCCTTGCGGCCTCGTAGTAATCGGGGCTGATCGAGGCGAGTCCGGCGATATAGATCACCGTGGCCAGTCCGATCCCTTTCCAGAGGTCGACGAATACGATCGAATAGAGCGCCAGCGCCGGATCCGTGAGCCAGCCCGGACCATGAATTCCAATCGCAGCCAGGGCGACGTTGATGATCCCGCGCGTTGGATGCATGAGCACGGAAAAGGTGATCCCGACGCCGATGGTCGAGACGAGAACGGGAAAGAAGATCACCGTTCGAAGCAGACCCTGCGCCCATATGCCCGATGTCAGCAGAACGGCGAGGAGCAGTCCGAGCACTGTCTTCGTACCGGATGTCAGGATGGCGTAGATGACCGTGTTTATCAGCCCCTGGATCAGGAAGGGCTCGCGGAAGAACTGTCGGTAGTTTTCAAACCCGATGAACTGCGTGCTGAAAAGGTCCCAGCGTGTCAGGCTGAACCAGAACGAGGCGATCGTCGGGGCGAGAAAGAGGACCGTGAACACGACTGCGGCCGGCAGCACGAACCAGTAGGGATAAGGCGATTTGCGGGTCATGGGGATACCTTGAAGCTTCCCCCACCCGGCCGAGGCCAGGCGGGGGACCGGCTGGGAGGTTACCAGTTCGGCAGGCCGAGCTGCTTGGCCTGCTTCTCGACATCCTGGTCGTAAAGGGCGGCGGCGTCTTTCGCCGAGCGAATGCCCGTTCCGACTTCTACGGTGATCTGTTCCAGTGCTGGTCCCTTGACCGGCGACAGGAATTCAAGGGCAGGTCCGGTGCGGCCTTCCGTCTCGAAGTAGGGGAGCATGTCAGCCACAACCGGCGGGATATCCTTCGGAAGCTCGCATCCCTTCACTAGATAGGGTCCCGATGGTGCCGCCTCGGCCATCAAATCGCAAGCTTCCTTCGATCCGACGAAGTCCAGAAACTTTTTGGCCTCCTCGAGATTCTGGGACTTCGCGGAAACGTAAAGCGCTGCCGGCATCCACACCGTCAGGCCGTTCTTGCTGGCGTCTGCTCCAGGCTGGGCAAAGAAGCCCAGGTCCTTGAGGTTGTCAGGGAAGTTCTGCTGAACGTTGCCGATCCCGAAGGTCAGGTTCGGGTAGTGCGCAGCTTCGCCGGTCGCGACCATGCGCATTCCATCGTCGAAGGTTGCAGCACCGAAATCGGCGTTGAACAGCCCTGCCTTGGCCACCTCTTCGAGGTGTTCGAAGCCGCGCAGGGCTGCCGGTGTGTTGGCATACTTGATCTTGTTTGCGGTGTAGTCGGCCGCAAAATTCGGAACCTCGGCCTGGACATTGTAGAAGTCGGCGAGGACGAACAATTGCGATGTCCACGTCGTACCGTAGGTTTGCGCGACAGCAACCTTGCCGGCCGCCTTGATCTTCTCGTTGTTGGCCATGAACTCAGCCCAGGTCTTGGGCGTGTTCAGGCCGAGTTCGGCGTAGATCTTGCGATTGTAGAAGATGCCACCACCCATGGCCGGACCGAACGGGATCCCGCGCACGTGACCGTCCGGGCTGGTAACGACCTTCTTAAAGCTATCAAGAATTCCGGCTTCGGAAGGCAGGTCGGAAAGATCAGCGATCGTTTCCTGTGGCTTCAGCGCCTGGAAGAGCGATCCGCTGTTGTATTGGAAAATATCCGCCATTTCGCCGGTTGCAAGGCGCGTCTTGACGATGTTATCGCCTTCCGATCCACCGGCGCGCTGCTCGACGTCGAAGGTCACATCCGGATGTTTTTCCGTGTAGGCCTTGGAGACGGCGTCGAACGAGGCAATAGACTCGGGATTCGTGTCGATCTGGACACTGAGCGTCACGTCGGCATGAGCGACGCTGGCTGCAAGCGACATCATGGTTGCGGCAAGGATGCTGCACTTCGTCATTCTCATAGTCGTTTTCTCCTCTTGAAGACCGGAATGATTTGGCTGCGCGCCTGCGGACTTGTCCGCAGGCTACCTGTCAAATGGTAAACGTGATCGTATGCTCTCCCTGGCCGAGCTTAAGCTCTTGTGCTGGTTCGACCACCTTACCGTCTGCTGTCAACTGCTTGCGGTCATCGCTTCCCTTCAGGCGCGCGGTGACCCCTTCGGGCAAGGACAGGCGGCAAGTGACATTGCTGCCTTCCACCGACCATCCGGCCTCGATGCGCCCGAAGCGCGTATCGTGCCATGCCGAGACCGGCGAGAGCGTGGGCAGTATCGCCGGATCAAAGGCGATCTCTTCGAAGCCCGGCTTGTCCTCCAGCGGCTTGATGCCGGCGACATCCTCGAACAGCCACTGGCAGACGGCTCCATAGGCATAGTGGTTGTAGCTGTTCATGTCGGGATCGTAGATCGTGCCGTCCTCGGCAAGTGCGTCCCATCGCTCCCAGATGGACGTTGCGCCGCGCTCGACCTGATACAGCCAGCCGGGAACCTTGCGGTTGAGGAACATCTTCTCCGCCAGGTCCAGCATGCCGAGCCGGGTAAGGGCCGGCAGCAGGGCTGGGGTGCCGATGAAGCCAGTTCCGATGACGCCGTCAGTTTCCTCGGAGACCCTGCGGAAATAGGCGCGTCCGGCCTCTTCGTATTCCGCTGGAACCAGGCCGTAAAGGAACGCAAGAGCCCACGAGGTCTGGTCGTTGTGAGCGATGCGGCCCGATGGCGAGAAGAACTCGTTCTTGAATGCCGACCTGATCGCCCGGGCACGGCCATCGAGGCGAGTGGCGTCGGACTTCTTGCCGAGGATACCGGCAATCTTGGCCGTCAGCTCGGTCGAAATGAAGTGATAGAGCGTTGCGGCACAATCGTCGGCAACGGTCGGGCGCGGCTTACGGTTGTCGCCGACCGGCTGCAGCCAGTCGCCGAAGGTAAAGCCAAGCTCACCCCAGACTGCGGGCGGGCGGATGATCGGACCGTCGGAGATGCCCCAGAGATAGTCCAGCCACCGCAGCATGGCGGGGAAGCATTCTTCCAGGACCGACACGTCGCCGTAGTGCAGGTAGAGCTGCCACGGGATGATGACGATCGCATCGCCCCAACCTGTGGAGCCTGCCCAGTCGCCCCGCCCATTGATCGGGTGAAGCCGGGTCGGGTCGGGTGAGAAATGCGAAACCGCACCGTCTGGGCGCTGGTCGTGCATGACGTCACGAAGGAATTTCTTCAAAAACGAACCGCTGTCGGCCAGCCAGCAAGCCGTTCCGGCGAAGACCTGCGCGTCGCCGGTCCAGCCAAGTCGCTCATCGCGTTGCGGGCAGTCCGTTGGGATCTCGATGAAGTTCGACCGCTGCGACCAGATGGTGTTCTCGATGAGCTTGTTCACGGCATCGACCCCCGACGTGAACCCGCCTGCGGCCACCGGTACGGACGAGATCGGCACCATGGCGATGCTGACCAACTCCGCCCGTCCCGTGATGGTGATGCGTGCGTAGCGGAATCCCATGAAGGTGAAGATCGGAGCGTAAACTTCCTCGCCCTCACCGGCCAGCGTGTAGATGAGTTCGGCGCGGGCGCTGCGATAATTGCGGTTGTCGAAGAAGCGATCGGGTCCAAGGACCTCGGAATGTTCGACCCGAACGGTGGCTCCAGCGTCGCCTTTCAGGCGAAGTCGGATATAAGCCCCGGCGTTCTGCCCGAAGTCATAGACGGTCCGGCCATCGGCCTCGACCCACTGATCAAGAGGCGCGCGTTCGGCAAGTTCCTTGACGGCTTTCGTCTCGTGGGGGACAAGCAACTGCCTGTCGAAGGCAAGGATCTCAACGCCGCTGGTATCGTGCGGGCGGATCCGGGCGTCGAAGTCCTCTCCGAAGTAAATGCCGTTTCGGGTGACGGATGTAAATCCGCTAGTCCAGCGTTCGTCGGTTTTTAGGAGTGCCTTTCCATCGGCGCTGATTTCCGCGATCGCCGCCGTACGGTGGCCCCAGCAATTGAATACGGGGTTCAATGCCCACATCAGCTGGCTGCGATACCATCCATCGCCGAGCCATATCTCAATCCGGTTGCTGCCTGGCCGCAGCGCATCGCCGATGTCATAGGCCTGGTAGGCGATCCGGGCGTCATAGCAGGTCCAGCCGGGGGTCAGGAGGTCATCGCCGATGCGCTGTCCGTTGATGTAGGCGCGGTAGAGGCCAAGTGCGGAAATACGCAAGGTTGCCGAGGACGGCACGGCGTCGAGCTCGAATTCGCGGGCAATGAACGTGCCGGCCGTGCCCTGGCCGGCATCGCACTGCGGCGCAATCATCGATGCAGAAAACTGAAATAGTGAGCCACCAGCGCCGTTGTCCGCAGCATCGCTGTGGCCAGTCACGATCTTCATCACGAACCCCCCTCGATCACCGCTCAGCCGGAAGATCTATCCTTTTGTGTATCGTTCTATGTATATCATTCTACATTCCAGATTGCCGTGCAAGCATTTTGTGCGTATAGTTTTTCGGACCCGGGGATAGAGACATTTAAGAATGAAAAATCAGCTTGTTACCGCGACACAAGAGCGGATCACGATCCGCCATGTGGCACAGGACGCCGGTGTTTCCGTCGCGGCAGTGTCCAAAGTTCTCCGTAACGCATACGGTGTCAGCGAGGCCCTTCGAAACAAGGTCGAAGCCTCGATCGAGAAGCTGAACTACCGGCCATCGGTCGCAGCTCGCGGTATGCGTGGGCGCACCTATACGATTGGTATCCTCGTAATCGAACTGTCGAACCCGTTTCTTGCGGGCGTGATCGAGAGCGCCATTACGACGTTGTCGGAAAACGGCTACAAGTCGCTGATTGGTATCGGTCGTTCGGCAAGCCCGATCGAGGCTTCGATGATCGAGTCGATGATCGACAACCGGATGGATGGTGTATTGATCATTGCACCACGCATCTCCGGAAAGGTGCTGGAGCGTTATTCGCGCCAGATTCCAATCACCGTAATCGCCCATCACGAGCCGCACGCGCAAACCTACGACACCGTCAATTCCGACGATCGCAAGGGGGCCGCGCTCGCAGTCGAGGCCGCAGTGAGCCAAGGCTACCAGGATATAGCGATGCTGGGTTACGACCTTCTCGATTCCCCGTCGACTGTCGTCGCACTTCAACGCGAGATGGGCTACCTGGAGGCCATGAAACAGGCTGGGCTGGAGAGCCGGATTATCCGATTGCCGCCCGTTGCCGAAAACCGCGAAGCTGCGATTAGACAGTTTCTCACGGCGGCCGATCGCCCGAAAGCGGTCTTCGTCTGGTCGGATCTCGACGCCGTGCCATTGATCAACGCTGCCAGAACCAGCGGGATCCGGGTTCCGGAGGATCTCGCCATCATCGGTTACGACAACTCGCCGATGGCCGCCATTCCGCTCGTGGGACTAACGAGCGTGGACCAAAATGCGGAGCAGCTTGGGCTAACGGCGTCCGAAGTGCTGATGGCGCGCATCGACGGGCGCCAGGAAGCACAGCATCTGTTGATCGAGCCGCACGTCAAACTTCGAGGAAGCGTGTAAGCCATTGTACGCTTCGAAAATGTCGCTTGCCGCGAGCTTTCCATGCCAATGTTCACATCGGTGGTTTTATGTGAGGATGAACCTCTCCTAAAGCTCGCGTCATCCACCTCGTAACCTAAGGCGATTGCGGCCGCGGCAGGGACGGATATCTCCAAGAGGGCCAAGATTGAGGCCCTTGAGCGTTTTAATCCCGAGGTCTTATGTGTGAAGTCGATCGGCTTAGCCGTCTACCGCAAATCATCACGATCATTGGTCAGCTCGAGGTCCGCTGTGCCGACGGTTCGCCACAGTCGGCGTAGTGGCGCGGAATCACCGTCGACGAAGCCCATGCAACAACGTTGCCCCGTGGTGCGAGCTTACGAGTTGATGTTAGGGCGGTCGACACACTCGGCCCGCTCGCCGCGCTGCGGTGCCAGCGATCTCGCGATATCGACAATGTCATTGCGGCAAGCGGTCGGGTCTTCCCTTGTTCCAGGCAATGCCAAGCCCGATCCTGAAGTCGACCCCCCTCACCCTCTTCAGTTCAAAGGCGCGATTGGGAAGATCGAGCGTTCATTCCGGCGCAAAGCCGATGTCAAGACCCGTAGAGACAAGCGATACCAGCGGCGCTCGACCCATGGGGAGCGCCCGAACCATCCCGCGGCGGATCGCTCGGAGCCGGGAGGCGACCATCGCGACCGCAAGGGTCGCTTCCCGAAACCTGAGTTTCCGTCCGAATGCTTCGCCACGAACCTTGGCCAAGCCCCGGAACTTTCGCCTCATCCGATCGTTGGCAAAGCAATACGAACGTGGAGGAGAATTCAATGAACAGCTCTGACAACGACCGCGCTCCGGTATTCTCGGGAAATCGCGCAAAAAGCACGCTTACCGCTTTCTATGACAGCCGAAGCAAAGCTGAAGCGGCGATCGACAAGCTGAGGGCCGCAGGCGTCGCCGAGGTCCGCCTGATGCCGGGGTACGAGGCAGATACCGATGGAGCACCTGCCCCTAAACACGCAACCTTCTGGGCCGGCCTCGAAGATTGGCTCTTCCCGGACGACGACCGGAATGTCTACGCGGAAGGTCTTCGCCGCGGCGGCTTGCTTGTCTCCGCTTCCGTTGACGATGCCACCTACGACACCGCGCACGGCATCCTGGATGAGGAAGGAGCAATCGACATGGACGAGCGTGCCGACCTCTGGAGGGCGGAAGGCTGGGGTTCCCCTGACCAGACGACTATCGCGTCTCGCGACGACGTCTTCCAGGCGGATGTGGCCGCAGGGGCCGCAACCGGAGTTGGTCGCTATACGCGAAATCTCGGATCTCCGTCCCCGCGCGTACGCTCTTACGACCTGACCAGGGATCTGCCTGACGACGTTGTCGACGACATTGTGCCGACCGGTCATCAGCGCGACGTGTCGGAAGGCGACCGTCGTGCGGAAGGCGGACTGTCTCAGAGCCAGTCGATTGATGATCTGAGACAGAAGCAGAGCTTTCCAGGGGGAAGATGACTTCGAGGCGGTGTGTCAGCCCGACGCGTCCGTCACGACCCGACAGGTGAGGAGGAGAAGGGCGACGAAAAGAATTGCGCAGCGCGGGCTCGCGGTGGCGCGCCGAAAGCAAGCCCCAATCAATCGATGGCTGACCACTGCCTTTCGCAGCAACGGGCGATGCTGTCGGTGTTTTCCTGATTGGCGTCGCGATTTCGGAGCACCTTCGATGGGCGACAAGGAAGGTCAAGTAACCGTCGCCAAGGGTAGGGTGCAGGCCATTCAGAACGCTATTCTAAGCAAGAACTGCGCGGGGTTCGTAGCGCGGCTTAGGTTTGATGGCGGCGTTGTGTCGCGATGAGTATCCTTCGCAAGCCCGCCTTACGGCCTCAAGCATTTGCAAATGACAGTCGAACCGCGCACCGAACAGGACGGGTCTTTCACAGGTGTCCACTGCGATAATTCTCCAGAGAAGGTGGCTTTCAGGAAGTCCCGAATTTCATCCTGAACAGGACTGACGTCGCGTGGGATGCTGAAGCAACTCCTCCCAATTTGACCAGATGTGAAGCCCAGATGGTCAAACGTGGTCCAGCCTACGGCCTTTTGGAGAAGGGTGTCTCCCTTAAATGCTGGCGAAAGGACGGCGGTTTCAATCTTCCGCAACCTCGCAGGATCCTCGTTGCAAAACCAGATTGGATTGTCTTCCTGCCAGCTCTCCACGGTGCAATTGGCCCCGGCGTATACGCTCGTAATGGTATTTCCCCATGCATCGGCCTCATTGACATCAATGATTTTAAGAAGATCCGGCCAAGTGGCCTCCAAGCCCGTGTCGAAAACTCGAACCATCTTGAGCGTCCCGTTGCGAAACTCTCCCTTCAGGTCAATCCCATCGGCGGCCAACTCGTCAACGATGGAGCGAAAGTCTGGGTATGGAAGCCCGTTAACGGAAAGGAGACTTATGTTCTCTTTCACCCCACGGATATGTTCGAAGTTCTTACTCCTTAGCGCTCTTATGATCCGAACTGTAGATTCAGCACCGCGTTTTTTTACTCCGCCGACGGTGACAGCATAAGCACTCGAGGAGCGACCAGCGAAATAGTCCCATCCCTCTTGATCAGCGCCGTTGTCCATCAGCAGGTCAATCAAACGATCATCAGCCTGCGCCAGCAGCGCTTCCTTCACAAAGCTCCGCTTGAACCGCCCATCGGCATATCCATTTCCGTCGACATTCCCGCGACGTAAGATAGTGCGAGCGCTAACAAAGTCGTTCTGCCCTATGGCAGCCATCAAGGCGCGACCATCATCGGTAACAGGATCTGCGATCGCAGCCTTTGGCAATCCGCAACCAAGAACGAACGCCACCAGCGTCATCGCGATGAAATGCGGCCGCCGTCGCGTGATACGTCGAGGAGTGACAATCATGTGCTCACCTTTGAACCCGACTGAGGCGTACTTTCCGCCCTCGCTGCAAGCCAACTCGGCCTCGCACTTGGGAATGGCGCGGGTCTTCTTTCGGACCTTCCAGTGGCGGTCGCCCAGTGGCATATCTAACCAGCGCCACTATGGAAAGCACGACCCAAAGGGCGCTGTTGGGCTTGAGGCTATGATCCCTCACTCGGCTAGATGCGGCTAGTGCGGATGGAGCCGAACGGCGACTGTTTTCCTCATCGCGATGGCAAGCGGATCATTGAATATCTCCAAGGCGCGCTTTGCTTGGTCCGGAAACAACCAGCTGTCGTCGATCCGCCAGAATTGACAGAACAGCTCGTCGAAGTCACGCCGCCTTATCCAACGTATGGTTTCGCGCTCCGCTCAAGCCCTGCCGTACCCATCAGTGACTCTTCTTCGTCAGGTCGCGTTCTGCCATTCGACGGCGCTAACGGCCGTTGATCTCATCGAGAGATCGGATGCGCGTGGCACGTTTCGCTATGATTTGCCGCTGCACATCGAAGGCCCGCGACATTGCCGAAAAGCGAAGCGGCGGGAAAAACCGTTGTCGAGCGGTAAGGACACCCATTGTAGAGAGCTTGGCGTCTCGCCCGGCTCGGAAGTAGGCAACCGGGTCGCCGCGATCACCATCGAGCTCTATCAACAAGGTGTCCGACAGGTACCCCAGTTGCAGCCGATCGTGGGTGCACTATTGAGGCAACAACGTTTGCTGCGAGAATCCGACAGATTTTCCAATTGTCCTAGCTTGTGATCGCTTACGGTATCAAATCCAGAAGTGCCTGACCGCTCCCGTCCATTGCAAAAGGAACGGACTCGTGCTGATGAGCCACCATCCATCGCCCATCTCGCTTCACGAGACCTAGCGTCTGTCGGAACCAGAGATCCACCTGCGCTCCGTCTGTCTTCGTACCCGTCATATTCACGAGGCCGCTCCAGAACGCTACGTCTCCGCCGATCGTTAACTTGGCATCCTGAACATCGCCACCGATCGGACCGCTCCAGGTATTGAACCACGCCTGAAGCCCCGCCTCATCCTTGCCGTGATAAACGAGTGGTGGCGCCAGCGAGAATTCGACACAATCTTCGGTGTCGTAGGACAGTGCATTTTTGGATTGCTTTTCTCCGATTGCAGTCGCCCGCATCATCAGCATGGCGATGATCGCCTCTTCCTCGGCATCTTGAACACGTTCCTCGGTCATCGCGGATCCTCCTGTTCCTCGCGAAGGACGAACGAGGCGGCGGCGAGCCGACACAGCTGATGGAAAAATTTCAGTTCAGAGCTAGGATCACGACATTCCCTTGACCCCAACCGAGAACGCCGACATGCTTGTCACGCACTGCCTTCGCGTATCCCGCGGTGCCGCGTGGATCTTGTCTGTGCCTTGCGAGGGTTCCTTCCCCTAAAGTTCAGTTTTTCGGCCACAAGGATTCGATAATCCTGCATTCGGCCGTGATGGGCTGGAATTAGACGCTCGGGCTATATTAACCGCACCAGCGAAGCGCATGCACTGACCGCGCGCTCGAACGCGGCCTCATTGCGTAACACATCGTTTCTGGCAGCGGAGGTTCGATCCGCTGCCAGAAATGTTTCAACCAGGGTCTGCTTATTTTGCCGGGGACTTGTAGGAAGACGCGATTGTACCCGCCTTCTCTTGGGCGGCCTTGAATTCCGCGCCCGTGTAGGCTCGCACGGTTTTGACATTCGATACGGCTCCCGATGCACTGACGACGAGAAGTGCGGGGATCAGGTCAGCACCATCGTCGAATTCCGTGATTGCCATCCAGTCGGTTTCGCCGGTCGTGAGGTAGAAAGAATGCAGTTTCCCGCCCGCTGCTTCCATGATGCCACGGGCCGCCTTTTCTCGGTTCGATGGATGGTCAATCATTCCTTTCGATGACGTGGCTGTATAGCACCCTGTGGTTACGAATAGTGGCATGGGACATCCTCCCTCGATCATTCGGAAGATCGTGTGATCTGCCGAATGCTCACTATCTCAAAAAACTTGGCGTTAGACGAGCGTCGGACCGCAGAGCGATATATTGGTCGCCGCCTACCTCGGCGCCGTCACGGGGCCTGGCCCCCCGGTGGCCTGCTTCTCTTTGTAAGCAAGCACGGTTTTGCTGAGGTAAAGGTTATGACGTCCGAGGAACTGATTGACGTCATCGAGGCGATCACATCCCTGGAGCAAGAGCGGGACCAGCCGCCGCCCCGCCATTCAAGGGGCTCCCGCTGGGACTTTAACCCGCCTTGCTGAGATGACCAATGCCCCACCCTAGTCTTGGCGGGGTGGAAGACGTTCGAGATGCTCGACCGTGTCGGCAAGCTGCACCCACGGATGTTTCGATTGCTCGAAGACTGACATGGAGGGCGGCGCATAGGCCGGGTCGGCGAATGAACCGACCGCCACACCGATCCAGGTCCGCGCGGCCTCGACCCTTCCAATAGACGGTCGAACCGCAAGTCGGGCAAAAGTGCATTTGAACCTTGCTGCCGCTGTCGGCGGTGCGAATGAACTCCGTCGACGCTCCGGAGATTTCGACACAATCAATGGCGTAGAACGCGTTGGCGCTGAACGGTGCGCCCGCTCTTCGCTGACACGCAAAACAGTGACAGAGCGCCGTCAACAGAGGCGGTCCATTAATGGTCAGTCTGAGAGCGCCACAGGCGCATTGAGCATCGGTCATGGAAACTCCTTCCGCGTACGCGGCGAGATCAAGTTGAGTTGTGGGGGCTGAGCGGAGGCACGAACTGCAAGTCAAGGCAGGTGTGAGCTCACCATCGAGATACTGTGTGAGAACCGATGCACGTTCAGCGTTCTGGCTCTAGGTCAGCATGGCGACAAGTCGCGCCAGATCCTTCCGAAAATCGCCGGAAGCGAAGTAAGCCTCTGCTCTGGCGATAGCAGAGGGGAAGGCAACAGCGATAGCGAGCATCCTACGTCTCGCTACCCCCGTCCTCTGCCCGGGCGCTATTGCATCGTACTAGCTCGGTCGTTTGCTACTCAGACTACCGGTGTACTCTCGACCCCGCACTGGAGTCCGGTGCCCAAGAAGCAACATTACGCCTCATGCCTGTCTCCTAATCAGCCACGGTTCGGCGTCAACGAAACCGAGAATTCCCGCTTCCTGGCAGCCAAAGATTTTAAGGCTCGGCCGCGTTACGCGAAATGAGTATTTCGAGTTCGAATCCCAGTTCGAGAACTATCTTGGATTGCGCCTGGCTGACGGCTATGATCTCGAAGCTGGAGAGCACGATGATGGATGATCATGTCGATCGTAGGTTGGCGGCGATCTTGGCGGCTGATGTCGTCGGTTATTCTCGCCTGATGGCAACCGATGAAACTGCAACCCTGGCCGCTTTGAAACGTCATCGGCAAGTGGTCTTCGATCCGGTCGTGGCGGGCCACAATGGCCGTATCTTCAAGCTGATGGGTGACGGCACACTTGTCCAATTTGACAGCGTTGTCGATGCGATGAATTGCGCACTGGCGTTGCAGGAAAACTCAACCGACAAGGACGATGCACTGCTAAGTGAGTCCTTCGGATAGGCATAAACCTTGGCGATGTGAGGTTTGATGACGCCGACATCTATGGCGATGGTGTCAATGTCGCAGCCCGCCTGGAGTCCTTGGCAGAGCCGGGTGGTATTTGCATCGCCTCGACAGTCAAGGAAAGCATCGTTGGCCGTGTCGACGCCTTGTTCGATGACGGCGGCGAGGTCCACCTGAAGAACATCGACCGACCCGTCCACATCTGGAGATGGCATCCACCACACTCGACGGTGGTGGACTCCACCGTTCCGCTCAAGAGCGTCGAAAGCATGCGCCCGTCGCTGGCCGTGCTTCCCTTCCAGAACCTGAGTGGCGATGTCGAACAGGAGTATTTCGCGGATGGAGTTGTAGAAGACATAATAACGGCGCTCAGCCGCTTCCGCTCGTTTGCGGTAATCGCGCGCAATTCCTCATTCGTCTACAAGGGACGAGCGACCGATGTCCGCCAGGTCGCGCAGGAGCTCGGCGTGCGCTACGTCCTTGAAGGCAGCATTCGAAGAGCCGCCACTCGTCTGCGTATTGCGGCGCAGCTCGTCGAGGGTGGTACGGGCGCCCATCTCTGGGCCGAGTACTACGATGGATCGACAGACGACATTTTCGATTTCCAGGACCGCATCACCGAAAGCGTCGTGTCGAACCGCACATCAAGCGCGCGGAGGTCGCCCGTTCCCGGAGAGAGCGCCCGGAGAGCATGGAGGCATATGACCTCTATCTTCGGTCGCTGGCAAACGTGTACTCGAGTGAGCTGGATCGGAATGGTGCCGGACTTTCGCTGATCAAAAGGGCGATTTCACTCGAGCCAGGTAATGCGACCTATCTTGCGTCTGGCGTGATGCTGCTGATGCAGCGCGGGGTGTTTGGATGGAAGCTCCCTGATGCGGACGACAACCGGAAACTTTGTTCGAACTATATCGAGCGTGCCCTCTCCAACGGCCAAGGCGATGCGACCGTGGTGGGGATGTGTGGAAACGCGCTCCTTCAGTACCTGAGAGAGTATGACCGGGGATTCGAGCTGATCCGACGGGCCGTTTCGATCAATCCAAACAACCTCGAGGTCGTGGCTACCGCCGGCGTTGCCAACCTGCTCTGCGGTAGCCTTGATGACGCCGTGACATATTTTCAGCGTGCCGAGCGGCTCAGTCCCAACGGAGTGGACTCGCACTGGAACCTAACGGGGCTCGCCCACATCGAGATGGTGCGTGGCAATTACGAACAAGCATTGATCTGGGCGGGTAAGTCGATGGCTGCCAATGCCTACTACGGCCCATGCTTCTGGATGCTGATCGCTGCGAACGCGCAGCTCGGACGGATGGAGGAGGCCCGACGGCATCTCGCCAGCTTGCTCACGATCTCGCCCGAGGTCACGGTCGCCAGTATTCGCGCAGGCCAAGCCGCCAAGCTTCCAGAGCGGATCGAACCCATTCTGGCGGGGTTATTGCTCGCAGGTATGCCTGAAGCATGAAAGCGCGACGCCCGAAAGCCACGTGCAGCAAGCTACTGCTTCATAAGCTTCACCTTCAAAGCCTCGATCTTCGGGGTGATCGTGTCGCCGCCAGACAGCTTCGGTGTGAATTTAGCCCACGTTCCGCCCTTGGCCGGCTCCGCCCGATAGAGAACCTTCGGCTTTGCGGTGTCGCGCGCCCACAGTTGACATTCGTCCGAGTGGTTCGTGCCCCATGCCCCCGTCCACTGGTCCGAAACGCAGAGCTTGCCGTCTGAAGTCGACCACGTGCCCTCAGCATGGGACGGGCCGTTTCCCGTGTAGCCGAGCATCTTGCCGTCGGCGCCGAGATACCAGGAGATCGGCTCCTTCTCTCCTTTGTGACCTTTCTCGGTGAAATTATAGGTCTTCCCGGCGAACATTTCCTTGATTTCGGCCGCGGGGATCGGTGCGGCCCCTTTTGGCGCTGCCTGAGCGAACGCAATGGTGGGAAGCGCAGCCAGTACTGTCAAAGCAATCATCGATCGCATGTGAACCTCCTCTTTTTGAGCAAATACAAAAATGCGAATACCACGCTCTGGCTCGGCAACAGGCCTCTGTCAGCGTCTGAATGCGTTAAACGATGCGGGGCCGAACGACGCCAGCGAGTGGCTCGCAACCAGTACGCACGCTGAAATCGTAATCCATTGATGCCCCCGCCCGCCCACAATAGCACAGCGAACGGCGCTTTTGCCCTCCTCCGATTGAAGTAGCCAGCGGACGTGCTCCTGGCGCTTCGACCAGAGAGAGTCGCCGAAGGATTCGAATTCGCAGCCGTTGGGTCCTAAATCCCCGACCCTGTAGGCGCGGAGCGCTGAAGAGCTCACCCCCCTCGCCCTGCGGGAACCATTCCACCTCGAAAGGGATCTTCAACGCGGATCCGGCGTATCTCGCGATAGACGGTCCGCATTACCTCTCAGTACAAGATGCAATTGATGGAACTGCCGAACGGCTGACAGTTGGTTTGCCTTACCGTCGAAGCTACTGACTGCGACGCCTGCATCTTATTCCGGATGAGCTGGTTCATGATGGCTTGATCGTTCTGTGCTGACCTTTGCGCCTCCTCGATCATACGGTTGGTCTGGTGAGCTCCTGGTTGGTCATGGCGGGACGCAACCCAGTGTCCTTCCCCTTCGCATCAGCGCACATGATCCGGTCCGGGCCATGTTGCCTCACGATTTTGCAGGCACGATCGCCCGCCAGGTAATATCTGCCGTCCACCGGGCAACGGACTCTTGCTGTCGAAGAGCACAGCCTTTCCGGTCGTGGCGCTCACGGCGGGAACCAGCAAGGGCTTGCCGATGGACGACAGTTGCGTCAAGGAGTGAGTGGACAGCGTTCCCTCGACTGCGCTCGCCAGTCCTGACCCCGCTAGCCTCTGCTTGGGGCGGTCGCGCCGCGATTACCCCATGTTCTGCGACCCCAGTGCCCCCTGGTGGAAGGGAGTCGTCGAAAATGCCAGCACAAGCGCATTCGCCGCTTCATGCCAACCCATACCGACCTAGCACCGGTCGCTCAGCGAGAGCTAATACACCTCGCTCGCCACCTCAACGACCAGCCAAGAAAGTGCATCGGCTACAAAACGCCGGCCGGAGTCTTCATGGCGCATTCGCAAGAAGCGGGTGATCCCCTACCCTAATCGCCGGCCTGATGCACTCGGGTGAGGCTCTCCAAAATAACAGAGTGTTATGGGAGGGCAGAGCCTATACGGCAGGCGGCTCTGGATGGAGGAAGGGCCATGGGCTAGCTTCCGAACCCCTCTCGATCGGCACCTCGATAAGGACAGGAGCGTTCAGATCCAATGCCTCGATGATTAGCGACTTGAGTTCGCGCGGTGATGTGGCCCGGAATGTCTTGACGCCGAAGCTCTCGCCCAGCTTCACAAAGTCTGGGTTCGTCAGTTCGGAACCGAGGTAGCGACCTGAATAGGTCTGCTTCTGGTCACGCAGGACGTTTCCGTAGGCGTTATTGTTGAAGACAATGGCTACAACCGCGATGTTGTGTTGAACGGCGGTTGCCAGCTCCTGGATACCGAACATGAAACCGCCGTCACCTGACACCGATACGACGGCTTTGTCGGGGTTGCCGACTTTGACGCCGAGCGCGGTATTGAAGCCAAAACCGAGATTGTCCTGATAGCCGCAAGTGACATACCGTCTTGGGCTGTAGACCGGGAACGCAAATCGAGCGGTGAAGCCCATCTGACTGACTTCCTCGACGAAAAAGCCGTCTCTGGGAAGGGCCTCGCGGATCGCGTTGAGATAGTGGACCTGCGGCTGCACAGCCGAAAAGCGCTCCCTCGCCCTGCGGTTGAGCTCTGCAAACTCGCCTGTCCTGTCGGCAGCGGTCGGCGGAACCAGAGCGTCGATCAGAGCCCTGGTTCCTGCCCTCGCGTCGGCAACCACACGGACATCCGGTTTGAGGCGGACCATTTCCGTCGGATCGATGTCGATGCGAATAACCTTCAGCCCCTTCGGCAACCACCGCCAGCGCATGTATTGAAGTTCAAGGCGGCTCCCGATCCCGATCAAGACGTCTGTGTCCTTCCAATAGTCGAAGGCAGCCACCAAATTGAGATAGTTGGGATGGTCATCGCTGACGACGCCCTTGCCAGAACGGTGTGAGGTGACCGGCGCGTTGAGGGTTTCCGCCAGCAGAGCGACTTCATCGCCCGCCCCCACGGCGCCGCCGCCGACCATAATGAGAGGGTTCCGTGCATTTGCGAGAATTGCGGCAGCTGCCTTGATCTGCTCTGGATTTACCTGTGGGGCGGAAGCAGGTTTGGTCTGCGGAAGATCCAGTTCAGGTCCCGCCATGCCGAAGACATCCCACGGTGCTTCGACAGCGCCCGGCCCTCGACGTCCGGAAAGCATCTTGCCGATAACCTCGGCCATGACCGCTCCCGTCTGAGAGTGGTGATCGATGCGTTCGGCGACCTTGGTGATGCCCCGCATGGTCGCCAATTGGTCGGGCAGTTCGTGCAACTGCCCTCGCCCCTGGCCGATCAAATGAGACATGATATTGCCTGTTAGGCACAGAACCGGCGAATTGGAGCCGTAAGCCGTGCACAAAGCTGCGCCGGAGTTCAGGACGCCCGGACCGGGCACGACCGTGTATGCGCCGATCCGGCCGGTCGACTGGGCATAGCCGTAAGCCATATAGCCGGCACCCTGTTCGTGGCGGGTGTGGATGAAACGGATCTCGTCGCGCTTTTCATAAAGAGCGTCATTGAAGTCGTACATGTGGGCGCCGGGAATGCCGAACACCGTATCAATGCCGTTTTCGATTAGGGAGCGGGCAATGGCCTGCCCCGTGGTTTCCATTTTTGTCATGACTTGTCCAACTTTGAATTAGGAATGAGGTCTGGCTGCGGATCGAGTGTTCAATGCGCCCTCTGCGTGAAGAGACTTCACGATGACGTCGACGTCGTCAGGTTGCATTCCTGCAATGTTCATGCGGCCGGAATCCGCCATGTAGACCCCCTGCTTCAATCGCAGGGCTGCGGTGATTTCCTTCGAAATGGCCAGATTTGAGAAAAGGCCACGCTGCTTTGCGATAAAGGCCAGATCAGGATGTGCCGCTGCGAGTGCTGCACGATTTCCATTGACGCGAGAGCACATTTCCCGAAGCTCATCCTTCCAGATTTCCGTTAGCTCCGCGCTTTCCAGAATGGCACGAACGATTGCCGCGCCATGATCGGGCGGCATCGACCAGTTGACTCGGGCCAAGGAGGCCAGGTTGCTTTCGGCAATTTGAAGTTCTCTGGAATTGCGGCTCACGAGATAAAGTGCGCCGACGCGTTCGCGGTAAAGCCCGAAATTCTTGTCGCAGGAATAGGCAACCATTGCTTCGTCGACTGCACTGAGAACAAGGCGCGTCGGCTCTGCGTCTTGCTCAAGACTATCGCCGAGTCCCTGATAGGCAAGGTCGATGAACGGAATGAGCGCCCGTTCTACGAGGAACGCCGTGATCTGCTTCCATTGTTCAGTGGTAAAATCGATTCCCGTGGGGTTATGGCAGCAACCATGAAGAAGAACGATATCTCCCGCGTTCGCCAATGACAGCGCCTCGACAACGCGATCGAAGTCGATCTTCTGCGTGGCCAGATCGACGAACCGATAGTCCTTGACGGCCAACCGGGCGGATCCAAAGATCGGCGCATGGTTAGGCCAGCTGGGCGTCCCCAACCAGGCCTGAGCATTCGGATTGGCCTTAGCGATGAGCTCGGCGCCGAGCCGCAAGGCCCCGCTTCCGCCGGGCGTCTGAATACCGACAATGTGATCAAGCAAGCTGCTCGTGGCTCCGAAAATAATCGGCTTGAGCAAATTAACGAAAGTCAGATCGCCTTCCGGACCGAGGTAGCGTTTGCTGTCCTGCGTTTCGAGCAAGAACCTCTCCGCCTTCTTGACGGCGCGCATAACCGGCGTCTTTCCCTGTTGGTCACGATAGACGCCAACACCAAGGTCGATCTTAGTTTGACGTGGGTCGGCGTGAAACGCCTTGATAAGTGCCAGAAGGCTATCGGCTGGCTGCTCTTTGAGTTTATTGAACATCTTCCACCTCGCTTTTAGGAGCCGGCGTCACCCTACCGTGACTACGATGGCGATTTCTTGCATTTTTGTTCACACACAAGTAGAAGGACGCATGAAATTCCTAATTTTGCCGAACTTCACGCATGAAAGTCGACATGGCGAGCAAAGAGGCACTAGACCAGTTTGATATCCGGCTCCTTGCGGCAATCCAAAGAAACGCGGAACTGACGCAGGCCGAGCTATCACAACTCGTGAACCTGTCGGCCGCGCAGTGCTCTAGAAGGCTTGACCGCCTCCGGAGCGAAGGTTTTGTTCAGAATGTCGTGGCTATCCTCAACCCAGAAAAGCTAGGACTTTCCGTCGTTGCCCATACATTGGTGAGCCTGCGAGCCCATACGGAGGGAGGCAATGAGCAGTTGCACCGCTTCATTGAAACCTCTCCAGAAATCCTGGAGTGTTATTCGCAGACCGGCGAGGCCGACTTCCTGATGAAAATTGTGGCCAGCGACCTTGATCACCTCAGCGTATTCCTGGAGCGGATGATCAAGGTCACGGGCGGGCTTGCGTCAGTGCGGTCGAGTATCGTCCTCCGCACCCTGAAGAAAAGCACCGAGCTTCCCTTGCAGATCATGCGGTAGGCGAGCCGAGCTACGGAGCTCGAAGCATTGCTTCGACAGTCTGCGAAATGATTGCCTGATCCGCGCACAAGAACCGCACCGGAGCTCAATGCAGCCCCGATCAAGGGAGCCGCCAACGGACACAATTGGCAATGGCGTCCCTGGGGCATAGCAAAGCACCACACAGTCACGTGTGTTACCCGCCAGCGACCGTTTCGCACCGGGCAACAATCATTGAGAGGAAGAGTGCGCGGGTTTAGCCGCCTCCGTCGTCGGCAAAATCATCTTCACACGCAAAACCGCTACCAGAGATCCGCGATGCGTCGATCCTGCGCAACATCGATCGCAACAGTGCGGCCTATCTGGAAGGTTTAAAAATCGCTCCCATTCGACTTCTCGCACAAGCCGTCGGCTTTCGGTAAAAGAACGAGACAACGAGGCCCATATGATGCACCCAAAGCTATCTTTGCAACTGTTCTCAATGAGGGGGCTCGGCCCACTCGATCTGCAGCTGCGCGCTGCCGCATCCGCCGGGTTTCAATTCGTGGAGCCGCTCGAAGACCATCTGCAAGATAGTGCCGAGCTAGTAAGCGGTTTGCGCCGTTACGGGCTTAAAGCGCCAACGGCTCATATCGGTCTCGATTCCCTTCGGGCGAAGTCCCAAGAGCTTATCGATGCGTGCAACGAGTGCGGCGTCGAGACGGTCTTCTCACCCCACCCTTGGCGTACGTTCAACGGACACGGCGAGATCGCCTGGAGGAAATTGGGCGTCGAGCTTGCCGACCTTGCCGAACGACTGGGAGACCAGCGCATTGCATTTGGATACCACAACCAATCCGCGGGCTTCGCCGCAATGTCTGGTGCACGCTGTGGCATCGACGTTCTTTTCGAAGCTGCACGAGGAAGTCGGCTGCGATGGCAAGCAGACATCGGCTGGATCCACAACGCGGGCGCCAGCCCGTCAGAATGGCTGCGACGTTATCAACGACTTCTTGACTCCGCCCACGTCAAGGATAGAGCTCCTGAAGGAGCAAATGCCGATCAAGACGGATGGGCTGACGTCGGCGCAGGAGTTCTGATTTGGCCGAGCCTATGGCGGGAAGCGATACGTTGCGGGGCGAAAACACTCGTCGTGGAGCATGATAATCCGAAGGATCCCTCGGAGTTTGCAAGGCGCAGCTTCGAATATCTCAACCGCTTCCTGGCTCCGTGACGCCATCAGACGTTCTCATTGCCCACGCCGCCGCCATGGCAGCGGCTTGGATAATTTCCAGATTACGTGTTCGATCCGTAGTTAGCCGCTCTCATCCCAATGCTGGCCGTTCCGACTTCCAGTAGATACCTTTCGCCGGACCCTTCTGCTCATCCCGACTTCCTCCATCGCCTCTTCAAGGTCGGCAAGGTTCCAGGATGACATCCAGCAGATCGTCAAGCGCAATGAAGCCATCCAAATCCCCTTTGCCGGCCTGCCGTCTGAGGCTGCGTTCGTTAAGATGAAAAGGCGGCGTGCCTTCGCAGTAATGGCATTCCAGCGCCTTTGAGGATCGCTGCTGCGACCAAGAGCCGGGCCTCTGCCGCCGGTATTTCTTTCAAAGTTCGAACGAACATTTTCCATGGAGGTTCCATGATTGACCTCTCCCTTTGTGCCTTCCACTCGCGCATCAACTTTCGACCGCGCGGCCATCTGGTCGCCCGAGAGCTGCCAACAGCCGCCGGGCCGTGTCGTGGCTACGCTCCGTCGATCCCCTGGGTGTCCATCCGACTGCAGCATCGGCGAGATCAATGCGCCTTAATGCTTCAAAACAGAAATCGGATCCGAAGGCTGCCGCTCATGTCATCATCCTCGCGCTTGACGTTATCCACCTAAGATTGTTTAATCCGAGGCTATAACTTCTGGAGGTATGATGGCGTCGCGGTTTTTTTACGTCGCAATGGTAGTCTGCGTCGCCGGCGCGCTTCTGTGGTGGGCCATCAATTGGTGAACGGCCGTCGGGACGCGGTTCAATGACATCCGCTCAGGCCGGGACGCGCACGAAGCGCCCTCTCAGTCGCTTCGCGCAGTACTCTCACGCCAGGGTGTCGTAACGGTGGCGCAATCCTGTACTGCTTCGTGCCAACGCAATCGAGAAGCCGCCAGGCCATGCCGTCGCCGGAAAAACGGTTGAGCAGCTATTGAGAATACCACTCGTCTACACCATCATCGCTAAAGGTCCGGGCACCAGAGGACTTCTCGGTAAGCCGGATCATCCTAGAGGCGACGCCCATGCGAAACCTGAAGCGTGCATTTTGGGCTATGCTCGTGCTCCTGTCCCTATCTTGGTTGGTTGCTGAGCCAGCGGTCTTTCAGGCGGTGAGCTTCTTTGGCGTTCGTGCTCTGACGATGCAGTTCACCGGCATCATCGCGATTGGTTGCATGAGCGTCGCGATGGTTCTGGCGTTGCGGCCACGCTGGCCGGAGCCATGGTTTGGTGGTCTCGACAAGATCTATCGCCTGCACAAGTGGCTCGGCGTCACGGCGCTCGTCGTTGCCATCGTCCATTGGCTCATGGCTCAGGGGCCGAAATGGGCGGTCGGTTGGGGTTGGCTCGAGCGCCCGGTGGGCGGAGGGCGGCCTGCGATCGACAACCCTGTCCAAGCGTTCCTGGGGAGCTTGCGCGGTTTTGCCGAGACCGTCGGTGAATGGGCCTTTTATGCCGCCGCGCTCCTGATCGCACTGGCACTTGTCCACTATTTCCCCTATCGACTGTTCTATAAGACGCACCGCCTTCTAGCCGTCGCCTATCTGGCTTTGGTCTTCCACACGGTCGTCCTCATCAAGTTCAGTTATTGGGTATCCCCTGTTGGATGGATGACCGCGGTGCTGGTCGCCTATGGTACATGGGCGGCTACGATCGTCCTCCTGCGTCGAGTAGGTGCGGACCGCCAGGTGAACGGTAGGATCGTCTCTCTTCGCTACTATCCTGGGGTGCGCGTGCTGGAATCCGAAATCGAGGTGCCGCGAGGCTGGCCGGGGCACAAGCCAGGCCAGTTCGCCTTTGCCACGTCAGATGTGACAGAGGGCGCCCATCCCTACACCATCGCCTCCGCATGGCATCGTGAAAACCCAAGAATTTCCTTCATCACCAAGGAACTGGGCGACCACACCGGCCGCCTGCGCGAGAAGCTTGCGGTCGGGCAAGAGGTGAAGATCGAAGGGCCCTATGGCTGTTTTACCTTTAATGACGACTGTCAACATCAGATCTGGATCGGCGGCGGAATCGGCATCACCCCTTTTGTTGCGCGTATGAAGCACATGGCACCGCAAAAGACAGCGCCCGACTGGCCCGATGGGCAGACGGCGGATCTCTTCCACAGTACCGCCGATGTCGATGAAGAAGCCCTCGCTAAGCTGGCTCAGGATGCCAGATCCGCTGACGTCCGACTGCATTTGTGGGTCGATGCGCGCGACGGCCGCCTGACGGGCGAGCGCATTCGAAAAACTGTTCCCAACTGGCGTGAAGCGAGCATCTGGTTCTGTGGCCCGACGGGCTTTGGCGAAGCATTAAAACGCGACTTCGCTGCGCAGGGCTTTCCCGTAACTCGGCGCTTCCACCAGGAACTCTTCGCGATGCGGTAGAGGTCTTTAACGGAGTGTCCAACTTGCAAACCGCATGGGCATCATTCCGGGACGCTGCTTTGCGCTATGTAAATGCTACCGGTCGGAAAGACGAACGTTTTCAGTCCATGCCTCCTTGTCCCGACTTCGAAGCCGTCGCAGCTAGATTTATGCCTGGCTGGCGTTTGAACAAACAACAGATGACATCATGCCGGTGTCGTGTCTTCAGACATAGATCCTGCGCAGCGCGATTTTGGACAATTACGCTTGCGATGCTATGACTTAATCGCGACTAGAAGCGGAGCGCAGACAGGGCGGAACGCGCATGGCTACTGCAGTTGCTATCCTCGGGGGTATCGGGCTTTTTTTGCTCGGCATGACCGTCATGACTGATGGTTTGAAGGCGCTGGCGGGATCTGCACTGCGGACTGTTCTCGGCAAGGCCGCGGCAACGCCGCTCTCAGGGGCTTTCTGGGGTGCCATCGTCACGCTACTCGTTCAGTCGTCGAGCGCGGTAACGATGACGACGATTGGCCTCGTCAGCGCCGGGCTCTTGACGTTTCCGCAAGGGCTTGGCCTCGTATTCGGCGCAAATGTTGGCACGACCGGAACGGCCTGGCTCGTGGCGCTGATTGGTGTGCGCGTCTCGCTTTCAACTTACGCGCTGCCGATTATCTTCTTTGGCTCACTGGCCAAGTTGCTGGGGAGCAGGCGGATCGCGGCGGCGGGCGGCGCACTCGCAGGATTTGCGCTCGTACTCTACGGGCTGACCACCTTACAGCAGGGCATGGGAGGTCTCGCCGAAAGTCTGCACCCGTCCGACCTGCCCGCGGTTCTCGGCATGCCGGGGGTCGGCTGGATCGATGGGTCGGTCGGTCTCATGAGCTTGGTGGTCGTCGGCTTGGCGATGACCGCGGTCATGCAGTCATCGACAGCTTCGATCGCCGTTACCATTTCGGCATTCTACGCCGGTGCGGTGGGCCTCGAACAGGGCGCAGCCCTGATCATCGGTCAGAACATCGGAACGGCGACGAGCTCTGCACTGGCAGCCATAGGCGCCAGCGCAACGGCCAAGCGCCTGGCTCTTGCCTATGTTTTGTTCAAGCTTATAGCAGCAGTTATCGCTATCGTCGCGTTTCCGGTCACGGCCCGGCTGATGAAGGCCCTGACGACATCACTCGATGGGATGACGCTCCTTGCCGCCTACCATACGGCCTATAACGTGGTGGGTGTCGCGGTGCTGCTTCCGGCGACGCAGTGGTTCACCCGCATCGTGGAGCGGCTCCTGCCCTCCAGGCAGACGGCACTTCAACGCGCTCTCGATCCAAGCGCACTTGCCAGTCCGGTGATTGCGGTCGAAACCGCCCGGCGCGTCATAGCCGGCGTCCTCACGCGGTCCACGGCTTCCGTTGCCGTGATGCTTTCCGGCGGAGCCGTCCCTTCAGCGCAGGCTGGCGAGGCGGCCAGTGCACTGTCGGAAGTACGGTCTTTCTTGTCCGAGCTAATAGAAGGGCCTGAGACAGATGCCGAACGGTTGCGCATGACGAGCACGGTGCACGCACTCGACCACGCCTCACGTCTCGCAGAAATCTTGGCCGACGGCAATTCACCTGGGCATCGGGCCGAGGCTTCCGGCAATCTTCGCGCTGCAGAGCTATGCGCACGGGCCATGCGCGCGGTACAGGCGATAGGTGGCTCCATCACCTCGGAATCTGCTCTCAGCACAAAGGCCACCTCCATCGGCTGGAGCACTTCGACCGAGGTCGCTGCATCGCTCGATGAAGCAGAGGCAGCATCAAGCGAGCTGGAGGCCCTGCAGCGCAACCACCGCGCTGCGGCCCTCGCCTCCGTTGCGCGGGGCGAACTGACTGCGGCCGATGCGCTTGGTCGGATCGACGCTGCCCGACGGCTTGACCAGATTGCGCACCACGCCTGGCGTTCGGCTGCCCATCTGCTCGGCAGAGGCGTCAATGCCGATTGAGACTTGCGGTGAGGCCCAAAGGCCGATCCGCTTACTGGCGCTCGTCAGGTTGTTAGCGACTGCAAAAGCGGAGCCAAGGCTTCATCTCAGTCTTCTCGGCGACGCGAAAATCTCTTCGTCGCACCACACATAACAGACGCTCTGCTCTTACCCTCAAGACATCTAATCCCGGTCGAAACAACGTGACACCATGGGCCTACCCTATCGACATCAGGCTGGCGTTGCCGCCGGCTGCGGCGGTGTTGATCGAGGTGGACACCTCCTCCAGAAGCCAGTTGAGGCAGTAAGCGTCGGGATCGCGTTCAAGCTGCTCGCTCGAAGCTGACTGGGTCAGCAGCAGAGGACCGGGCATCACAGCGAGTTTTGCCAGCATGGCCGAAACGCGGTCGGCGTCGCCTTCAATCAGAGCGCCGGCCATCGGGCTGGCCTTTGCGGACGCCGCTTGCCAGGAAAGCCGTTGGGCGACGCTGGTGGGAACGCCGTTCAGCGTCGAGCGGAGACTGTCATCAGCGTCGATGACAGCGCTGTTACCGGTGGCGAGAACCGCCGAGACCTGGCGAATGAGGCCGGTCCGAGAGGCCGCAGCGCAGAGGATCGCGCCTCGCGCGTGAAGCGCATAGAGGTTGCGCTCGCCGACGGGACCGGCAAGCTCGGTTTCCAGGCCCAGAGCCGATTGGCTGCCGAGATGGCGCGCCATTTCCGCGTCGTCTGAAAGCCCCTGTTGATCCAGCCACTTGGCAAAGTCGGAAAGAGCGGGATCGCTGTAGACGGAGCTGTGTTGCGGCGGGATCGGCGGCGTTGTGACCAAACGCCCGAGATAGAGCGGACCGCCTGCCTTGGGACCTGTGCCCGACAAGCCGCGACCGCCAAAGGGCTGGACGCCGACAACGGCGCCGATGACGTTGCGGTTTACATAGAGATTGCCGGCCTTCACCTGCGACGTGACGGTCGCGATCGTCTCGTCGAGGCGCGTGTGGAGACCGAAGGTCAGGCCGTAGCCGGTGCCATTAATCTCGTCGATCAGGCGACCAAGATCCTGGCGCCGCCACCGGATGACGTGCAGAACGGGGCCGAAAACTTCGCGCTTCAGCTGCGAGATCTTGTCGATCTCGATGATCGTTGGTGCAACGAAGGTTCCGTGCTTGGTCGCATCCGGCAAGTCAACGCGCTCGACAGCGCAACCGGCGCTGCCCATGGCGGCAACGTGGGCCTCGATGATGGCCTTGGCTTCAGCGGTGATTACCGGACCGATATCGGAGGCCAGCCGGTTGGTATTGGCGATCGAAAGCTCGCGTAACGCGCCCTTCAGCATGGTCAGCGTGCGATCAGCGACGTCTTCCTGCAGGCACAGGATGCGCAGTGCTGAGCAGCGCTGCCCGGCGCTGTCGAAGGCCGAGGCGATCACGTCGCCGACGACCTGTTCGGCGAGTGCCGAGGAGTCGACGATCATGGCGTTCTGACCGCCAGTCTCTGCAATCAATGGGATCGGCTTGCCGTCCTTTGAGAGGCGTTTGGCAAGTTCGGCCTGGATCATACGGGCGACTTCGGTCGAGCCTGTAAACATAACAGCTGCGGCTTCAGGGGCTGCAACAAGGGCCGCCCCTACCCTTCCGTCTCCGGGAACCAATTGGACGACGTCTGCAGGAATTCCGGCCTCGTGCAGGATGCGAACGGCCTCGGCGGCAATCAGCGGTGTTTCTTCCGCGGGCTTTGCAAGGACCGGATTGCCGGCGACAAGAGCGGCAGCGACCTGGCCGGTGAAGATTGCCAGCGGAAAGTTCCAGGGGCTGATGCAAACGACCGGCCCGAGTGGCGCGTGCGACGGTCCAAGCGTGCGGCGGCTCTGCTCGGCATAGTAGCGCAGGAAGTCGATGGCCTCGCGCACTTCGGCAACCGCGTTTAGCAGCGATTTACCGGCCTCGCGGATAATGAGGCCCAAAAGCGTTTCCATTTTCGCCTGCATGATGTCGGCGGCACGATCAAGCAGTGCCGCTCTTGCAAGGGGCGATGCCGCAGCCCAGGACGAGGCAGCCTTCAGTGCGATCGCGGCTGCATGAGCCGCCTCTTGCACGGTCGCTTCGCGCACGCTACCGACAACGTCACGGCTGTCGGCCGGGTTTGGAACGTTACGGGCCGCTGGCGCCGCATCGGTCTGGCTCGTTGGCGCGGCCGTCCACGAGAACCTGGCACTCGCCTTCAGTGTTTCGGTCAGCGTCTGCAGAGAGGTTTCGTTGGAGATATCGAGGCCGGCAGAGTTGCGGCGCTGACCGTACAGATCGCAGGGAAGCGCGATCTTCTCGTGCTTTTGACCGGGCACCGGCATTTTGGCGACGATCTCGACCGGATCGGCAACCAGCTCATCGATCGAGACATTGGGGTCGGCAATGCGGTTTACGAAAGAGGAGTTGGCACCATTTTCGAGAAGACGGCGCACGAGGTAGGCAAGCAGGGTTTCATGGGTACCGACGGGGGCGTAGATGCGGCACGGACGGTTGAGGTTCTGCCGACCGACAACCTCGTCGTATAGCGGCTCCCCCATACCATGCAGGCACTGGAACTCGTACTTGCCGACATAATAGTCCGCGCCGGCCATGCGGTAGATGGTGGCAAGTGTCTGCGCGTTGTGGGTGGCGAATTGCGGGAAGACCGCGTCGGTTGCGGCAAGCAGCTTCTTGGCGCAGGCGATGTAGGAAACGTCGGTGTAGATCTTGCGGGTAAAGACCGGAAAATCCTCCAGGCCATCAAGCTGCGCGCGCTTGATTTCTGCATCCCAATAGGCACCCTTGACGAGGCGTACCATGATGCGCCGACCGGCACGACGAGCAAGATCGATGATGAAGTCGAGCACGAAGGGGCAGCGCTTGCCGTAGGCCTGAACCACGAAGCCCATGCCGTTCCAGCCGGCGAGGTCTTCGTCGAGACACAGCGTTTCGAGGATATCCAGTGACAGCTCCAGCCGGTCTGCCTCCTCGGCATCGATGTTGAGGCCGATGTCATAGGATTTGGCGATCACTGCAAGCGCCTTTACCTTTGGCAACAACTCGCCCATGACGCGGGCGCTCTGAGCTCTCGAATAGCGCGGATGCAGGGCGGAAAGCTTGATCGAAATGCCGGGGCCTTCATAAATGCCGCGGCGGTCGGAGGCTTTGCCGATGGCGTGGATCGCTGCTTCGTAGTCCTTGTAATAGCGCTCGGCGTCGGCGCCTGTGGTCGCCGCCTCGCCGAGCATGTCATAGGAGTAGCGGAAGCCGCGCTGCTCCAGCGGCTTTGCCCGCTGGAGCGCTTCGTCGATCGTCTCACCGGTGACGAACTGCTCGCCCATCATGCGCATTGCCATGTCGACGCCGCGCCGAATGACAGGCTCGCCGCAGCGTGCGATGAGGCGGGTGAGCGCTGCCGAGAGGTTGCGATCGTTGACTGTCGCGGTGAGCTTGCCGGTAACCACCAATCCCCAGGTTGCGGCATTTACGAAGAGCGAACGACCGCCACCGAGATGCGATTTCCAATCGCCTTCTGCAATCTTGTCTCGGATCAGGGCGTCGCGCGTTGCCGTATCGGGAATGCGCAGTAAGGCTTCGGCGAGACACATGAGTGCAACGCCTTCCTGGCTTGAAAGCGAATATTCGTGAACGAGACCCTCGACGCCAGTGCCCTTGTGCTTGGCGCGCAGCGCCCCGATGAGCTCGCGGGCCGTTGCAGCCGCGTCCTGCCTGACCTTTTCGGGAAGCGCGGCGGCGTCAACGAGCCGTGGGACGCAAACGGTCTCCGGTGTACGGTAAGCGGCCGTGATGGCACGCCGCAGATCGCCTTGCGGTCGCACTGCCGGGGCAAAATCCTCGAAGGGATTCTGACCGTGAGGCTGCGTGTCACCGGTCTTGTTCGCCACCGCTTCGTTGGTGATCGTCATCTCTTTGCTCCAGGTCGGAATGGTGGAAGATCCATAGCAGTTCCCAAGAAGTGAATTTCACTTGAACGTGACTCAATAGAGATATATTTGCCTATTTTAGGCGCAACGAAGAGGAAATACCGTGAGCATTGTTACAAATGGCAGGGAAATCGACCAGTTCGACCACAAGATCATCGAAGCCCTTGTCGCCGACGGTCGCATATCGATTACCGATCTTGCCAAGAAAGTGGGCCTCTCCAACACCCCCTGCCAGGTCAGGTTAAAGAGATTGATCGAAGAAGGCTATATTCTTGGCTTTCGAGCCATTGTTGATGTCAAAAAGCTCGGCAAGAATCACGTTGCGTTCACGGAGGTAAAACTGTCGGACACGCGTGAGCATGCGTTGAAGGCTTTCAACAACGCCGCGCGCAAGCTGCAGGAGGTCGAGGAGTGCCATATGATCGCCGGCGCGTTTGACTACCTTTTGAAGATACGCACGTCAGACATTGCCAATTACCGCCTCGTGCTCGGCGAAAAGATCTCGAGCCTCCCCTTCGTCGCCAGTACATCGACCTTCGTGGCGATGGAAGCGGTCAAGGAAAGTGGCGCCTGACGATGATTGTGCTCGCCTAAGCTCTTTCACGGCACCTGTCCTGCTTAAGTGCGGCACTTACATTTTACCTATTTACAGCTAACATGTCAGTCTGCTACCTCTAACATATCGACTTGGAGGATTGATGTTGACTGAGAAATTCGGGCTTTCCGTTGCCCTTGCAACTCCGTTTGATTCCAATGGCCATATCGCCGTTGACGCGATGATTGCGCAGGCAAGACAAAGCCTTGCGGCTGGATGTTCAAGTGTCACGCTGTTTGGCACCACCGGCGAAGGCTCTTCAATCGGAACCGAGGAACGTGAGCGTATCCTCGGCGCATTTCTCAATGCCGGGATCGAGCCGCAAAAGCTGGTTATGGGCGTGCTGGTTGACGCCGCCGAAGATGCCGCAGCCCAGGCAGGGCACGCCCTTTCGCGCGGTGTGCGCAACATCCTTTTGGCCCCGCCTTCCTATTTCAAGAACGTCAGCGACGACGGCCTCTTCAAGTGGTTTTCTGCTGTCTTCGCGATCCTCGGCGACAAGGCGCGCGACATTATCGTCTACAACATTCCGTCGTTAACCATGGTGCCACTGACCGTGTCGCTGATCGGGCAGTTGCGCACGGCCTTTCCGACGATTGTCACTGGCGTAAAGGATTCATCCGGCGACTGGCCCTATACCGAAAGCCTGCTCAAAGCGCACGGCGATCTCATCATTCTGATCGGCGATGAGCGGCACCTCGCAAGGGGCGTGCGCCTTGGCGGCCAGGGCGCGATCTCCGGCATGGCGAACTTCCTGCCTGGCGAGGTGAAGCTCATGGCGGAAGAAGGCAAGGATGATACGCGCGTAGAGGGTTTTGTCGGCGAGCTTCTGCAATATCCGGTGACTGCGGCCGTCAAGGTCATGGTCGCTCGCCTTGCCGGCGACAAGATGTGGCTTTCCGTTCGTCCGCCACTCGTTTCGATTTCCAGCGACGGACAGGAAAAGCTTGCTCTTGCCTTCGATGCACTTTTCCGCTCCAAGGCAGCATAGGTGCGATGTACGAGGGGGAGGCAATGGACGGGTCGGATGAGCAGCCAACATTGCGCGAGAAGGCCTATGCAAGCTTTACGCGCCATCTGCTCGCGCATGACGTGCGCCCCGGTCAATTTGTATCCCAGCGTCGCCTCGTGGAACTGACGGGATTGCCGCTCGGCGCAATCCGGGAGCTTATCCCGCGACTTGAGGCCGAAGGGCTGATCAAGACGGTGCCGCAGCGCGGGCTGCAGATCGCCCATATCGATCTCAATCTCATTCGCGAGGCGTTTCAGCTGCGCCTGTTTCTGGAGAAAGAAGCAGTCGCATTGTTTACGCATTCCGCCTCCGACGAGACGATTGCGAACCTTCTCAAACAGCATCGCGACATCGCTGATGCCATTCGCAATGGCGACGCCTCGCACGAGCTGGAAGTGCACGCACAGGCGGTTGACTGGGGCATGCATGACGCTTTCATCGATGCGCTCGGCAACACCATCATTTCGAACGCCTACCGGGTCAATTCCATCAAGATGCGCCTGATCAGCCAGGAGCGCTTTCGCATTGAGGGGCACGTTGGCCCCGTTATGGGCGAGCATCTTAAGGTACTCGAGGCGATCGAAAGACGATCGGCAGAGGATGCCGTCAACAGCCTTGCGACGCACATCAACCATGCAAGGGATCGCGCACTGAGGATGTAGTCGACAATAACGCGCCGGCATGAGGAGATCGCCGGCAACAAGAGGAGGAGTTACATGCCATCATCATTTTTCAACCCCACTCGCCGTGGTTTTCTTGCCGGGACGGCTGCTCTTGGCGCCAGCGGCCTGTTAGGGGTCCGCTCGGCATCTGCTGCCGTCGATTGGAAGCGTTTCGCCGGCACGACGCTGGAAGTCAATCTGGTCAAAAGCCCGCGAAGTGAGACGCTGATCAAATATCTGTCTGAGTTCGAGGCACTGACGGGCATCAAGGTCAATGCCGAAGCCACGCCAGAGCAGCAGCAGCGCCAGAAGACCACGATCGAACTGAGTTCCGGCAAGCCGAGCTTCGACGTCGTGCATATGAGCTATCACGTGCAAAAGCGGCAGTTCGAAAAAGGCGGCTGGCTTGCCGATATCAGCAGCTTCCTAAAAGACCCTTCCCTCACCGATCCGTCTTTGGTCGAAAGTGACTTCGCCGAGGCCGGCATGAAATTCGCCAAGGATTCCGATGGCGTGCTCCGTTCGCTTCCGTTCTCAGTCGACTACTGGATCGTTTACTGGAACAAGGCGCTCTTCGAAAAGAAGGGGCTTTCCTATCCGACCACGTTTGAGGAGATGGCACATGCCGCCGAGGTGCTGACCGATCCGTCGACCAACACCTACGGCTTCGTTGCCCGTGGCCTCAAGAATGCCAACACGCCGGTTTGGACGACGCTATTGCTCGGCTATGGATCGAGCCCGCTCGGACCTGATGGCAAGCTGCGCACCAATTCTGAAGAGGCCGTCGAAGCAGCCAAGCTCTACCAGCGGCTGATGACCAGGGCAGCGCCTCCCGGTGTCTCCGGCTTCAACTGGGCAGAGGCCCAGTCGGCCTTCCTGCAGGGCAAGATCGGCATGTGGCTCGATGGCGTGGGTTTTGCGCCGCCGATCGAAAACCAGGAAAAGTCTCGTGTCGTCGGCCAGGTCGGATATGGCGTCATGCCGAAGGGGCCGAAAGCCCAGGCAGCGGCAACCACAGGAGACGGCCTGGGCGTTGTCGCCGCAAGCCAGAAAAAGGAAGCCGCATATCTCTTTTGCCAGTGGGCCATTTCCCACGACATGGGGGCGCGCCTGCTCCAGGCCGGCGCCGGCGTTCCGTTCCGCCAGTCCGTGCTCGAGGATCACAAAGTGCGCGAAGGCGTGAAAATGCCGGCCGCGTGGCTCGATGCTGTTGCCAATTCCGCGAAGGTGTCGCAGCTTGCCCTGCCGATCATCATACCCGTCACGGAGTTCCGTGACATCTACGGGGTCGGCCTCACCAACATGATCGGCGGTGCTGATCCAGCCACGGAGTTGAAGGCTGCCACAGCTCAATTCGAGCCGGTCCTGGCACGAAGCGAGGGATAATGGCTTCGGTGAGCATGGAAACCGCAACTGCGGTCAAGGCCAAGCAGAGGAGCAAACCGGGCCGGTTTGCTCCCAATTACTGGCCTTTCGTTATCCCCGCCCTGATCGTCGTGGCGGCTGTGATCGTGTTTCCCTGGGTCTTTACCCTGTGGATGAGCGTCAACAGCTGGACGCTTGGCCAGACACAGGTCTTTGCCGGGCTGGACAACTACCTGCGCCTTGCGGTTGACCTGCGCTTTTGGGACTCGCTATGGCATACCGTGCTCTACACGACGCTGTCGGTCGCAGCTCCGCTTTTCCTGGGGACGCTGGCCGCCCTCATCTTCGATGCCCAGTTCCCGTTGCGCGGCATTATGCGCGGCATATTCGTGATGCCGATGATGGCGACCCCGGTCGCCGTCGCGCTCGTCTGGACAATGATGTTCCATCCGCAACTCGGCGTTTTGAACTACCTGCTTTCCCATATCGGGATCGGTCCGCAGGAATGGATCTACAACCAGACGAGCGTCATCCCCTCGCTGGTGTTGGTGGAAACCTGGCAGTGGACGCCGCTCGTCATGCTGATCGTGCTTGGCGGCCTGGCCGCAGTACCGCGCGAACCCTACGAGAGCGCGGAAATCGACGGTGCCAATGTGTGGCAGAAGTTTCGTTACCTGACGCTGCCGATGATTGCGCCGTTCCTGATGATCGCCGTCATCATTCGTAGCATCGATGCGGTCAAGAGCTTCGACATCATCTACGCGATGACACAAGGCGGCCCCGGGACCGCGTCGGAAACGATCAACATCTATCTCTACAACACGGCCTTCGCCTACTACGACATCGGCTATGGCTCGGCGATGGCGGTTGTCTTCTTCATCTTGATCGTGGCGCTTTCCTTCATTCTCTTGATGGTCAAGCAGCGCACCAACTGGTCCGACGGGGAGACACACTGATGAAGCGCAAGGCGCTAGATCGCATCGGACTTCTTTTCGTGGCGCTGGTGATGGTCTCGCCAGTGGTCCTGTTCTTCCTCTGGATGATCTCATTGTCTCTGAAATACGAGATCGACAATGGCGCGTATCCGCCGATTTTCATCCCGGAACGCCTCGCCTGGTCGAACTATGTCAAGGTGTTCGAGGAAAACAACTTCTTCCTCTATCTCTGGAATTCGGTTCTGGTCACCGGTACGGCGACGCTTCTGGCACTGGTAATCGGTGTACCGGCCGGTTACGGCATTGCCCGTCTGAAGGCTGAGAAATCCGCTGTCGTCATCATGATCGCGCGCATGACGCCTGGCCTTTCTTTCCTCATTCCCCTCTTCCTGCTGTTCCAGTGGCTGAACCTGCTCGGCACGCTATGGCCGCAGATCATCATCCATCTGGTCGTCACCGTCCCGATCGTCGTCTGGATCATGATCGGCTATTTCGAAACAACGCCGATGGAACTGGAGGAAGCCGCAAGCATCGATGGGGCAACGCCGTGGCAAGTGTTCCGTCTGGTGGCTCTGCCGATTGCCAGGCCCGGGATCGTCGTTGCCTTCATCCTGTCGGTCATCTTCTCCTGGAACAACTTCGTCTTCGGCATCGTCCTTGCAAGCCGTGAGACGCGTACGCTGCCCGTTGCGGTCTATAACATGCTGTCGTTCGAACAGGTCAGCTGGGGGCCTCTTGCCGCAGCAGCCCTGATCGTCACTCTGCCAGTGTTGATCCTGACTGTCTTTGCACAGAGGCAGATTGTCGCCGGCCTGACGGCAGGTGCAGTGAAGTGATATCTGCAATCTCGATGGAAGAGCCGCCGGTGCGGGCCAGGCACGTTCTGTGTGTCGGAGCAGCTGTCCTCGATACCCTCTTCAGGGTCCGTGTTATGCCGACCGGGCAAGGAAAAGTCCTTCCCTACGATATGCAGCAGATTGCGGAAGGTATGGCCTCGAGCGCCGCCTTTGCCGTTGCAAGACTTGGCGGCAAAGCCAGCCTTTGGGGTGCCGTCGGGGACGACGAGACCGGCGAGCGCATCATCAGCGAGCTTTTTGAAAGCGGCATTGACACCCGTGGCATGCACCGCGTGGCAGGCGCTCGCTCGGCCGTGTCGACGATCCTTGTCGATGATGTTGGAGAGCGCCTGATCATCCCCTTCTACGAAGAGCGGCTGCATCAGTTCGTTCCCCCGGTTAGCGCTGACGATGTCGCGGCATTCGATGCGGTCCTGGTCGACGTTCGTTGGCCACAATTGGCATTACAGACGCTGCTCGCTGCCCGTGAAGCCGGCATACCCGCGATCCTCGATGGTGACGTGGCGCCCAATGGTGTGATCGCGATGCTGGCGCCTGCAGCAAGCCACATAGTCTTTTCTCAGCCGGCCGCAGAAGGCCTTGCGGGAACGGCAGACCCGGTATCGATGGTCCGCTTGCTGAAGGAGCGCTTCAGCCACGCCTTCGTCAGCGCAACATTCGGGGATAGAGGCTCCTATTGGTTTAATGACGACCGTGCCTGCATCTGCCATCTCGAAGCACCACGGATTGCGGCCATCGACACACTGGCCGCAGGTGATATCTTCCATGGAACCTTCGCACTCATGCTTTGCGAGGGCATGGCGATTGAGGATGTGATGCGCTCGTCCTCGATGGCGGCGGCCATTAAGTGCCGGACATTTGGAGGGCGCATGGGGGCGCCCGATCGAGCCTCGCTTGATGATGCTCTGAAGAACTGGCCAGCCCGGGCCGCCGACGTCACATCTTGCGCGAAATAACAATCACATCGCATTGATATTGCTTATTATCCGCACTAAATAAAGGCGAGCTCCCAAGATTTACTCTCATCCCGCCTCGCATCGAAATCGGAGCGGCCCGCTCTTGCCAGGACGGGCCTATATCCAAGCTTGCCATTCAGCCTCATGCAGATCCAAGGTGCTCGAACCGCGTCGGATTGCGCTCAACAGGTGCCGGAAGAGATCCGAAGGACCGCTGAGGCTGCGAAGCGGCAGCTTGGCGATTTTGGCTCTTCTTTTTTCAATTCCGGCCCGCGCAGGCTTTCCTTGAAGATGTCTGCAGGGCTCATGCGGGTCTTGCCCCTGGCCTCTCTCACTTCCGGCGGAACCCTGCACAAGGATCGGGACATCTCTTACGCGCGCTCGTGCACTCGACCGGTCTCGAGCCGTGATGAACCGTCCAGATGTGAGGACACGGGATCGCATGGCCTTGCCTGTCCGCAAGGGCTGGAATGCCGTCGCCGGGGCCGTCTTCAATACTCAAGATTGTGTATTGCCAAATTATCACCACTGCGCGAATATTCTGGCAGTTTGGTTTTGAGGATGCGACTTGCCATGGACATGTGGAAGCCGCCGGTCATTATCATCGGCACCGAGAGTGGCGCTATGTTTACAATCGCCGATAGCCGGGCGGCGATTGACTTCCTGTTGATGCGCTGGACGGGCAAATTAAGCCCCGCCTACCAGACCGCTATCTATGTCTGCGGTCGTTCGATTGCAGATCAAAAGGAAACCGCAGCCGCCCAAGAGGCTTTTCTTGCCGTTCTGTCGGATGCTGAGATCGCGTTCGATTTCCTGCAATAGGCGATGGCCTATGCGGCTTGCGCCAGACACTGACTAGCGCCGGTTTGCGAAACCGCGAGGTTCTCAACCGCCATGGATAACGGCTGAGGCGGACAAAACCTCGTCTGGAAGCGGTCGGCGGGAATGTGACGGCGCATTTCCTCCATGCGGCACGCCTAAGCCGTTCTAACCGCCTGCAGGCGGTTGCCTGTGTCCCGTCATTGCGACGTATAGATCATGCCACCAGCATGTGAGCTTCGTAGGGGCGCTAAGAAGGAAGCCGCAGCCAAGGCACGCCAGAGCATCACTATGCAGTGGCCCTGCCTCCACCCATCATCGGGCGGTCGACTTCGGCCCGATTGCGGCCGGATCGCTTGGCCGCATAAAGTGCGCGATCGGCTTTCTCGAGAAGGTCGGCGGAATTGTCTGCAGGTGAGGTGGTAAAGGAGACACCGACGCTGGCGGTAAAGCGTAAAATCGTCCCGTCAACGCTTTGCGTTTCAAGCAACTCTATCTTCCGGCAAAGGAACCGAGCATACTCAAACGCGTGATCGGATGAGGGAGCGTCGTAGACGACGACGAATTCTTCGCCTCCAAATCTGGATGCCAAGGCGTTCGATAGGTCTGGGATATTCTCAAGGAGACCAGCGAGGGATTTGAGACAGCGATCGCCAGTTGGATGTCCATGCTGATCGTTGATCGATTTGAAATGATCGATATCGATCAGCAGAACGGCTGTGCCCCATTCTGCCGACGATCTCAGGATCGCTGCGGCCAAAAATTTCTCGAACATGCGGCGATTGGCCAGTCCCGTTAAAGGGTCTTTCTCGGCGAGCGCCTGCAATACCACATTCGTGCGACGCAATTCACTGGCGGTGCTTCCGTAGGAGACGATCGCATCTCCAATGAGTGCCAACTCCTTGAGCCGTGGCTTGCTCTGCGGGGGTTCAAGCGCTTCGTCCTTTTCGATCCGGTGAAGGTTGCGGATCGCCGCGCCGATTGGTTCTGCAAGGTGTCGGCGCGCCAGTAACAGTAAAACCGGTACGAACAAGGCGGGAATGATGAGCGCGACGATCACGAGATAGCGAACCGCCACGGCACTCCGTTGAATGCCTCCGGCGATGTCGTCTGCCACAACAGCGGAGTTCCCGCTGACCTCCTTGCCCATCGTTTCGAGAATGCGTATCGCCTCTTCATATGCGACAAGACCCGCCGTGGATTTCGCTGAGCCTGCGGATGCACTATCACTGGCTTCGATGTCTGCGTCTTCCCGCTCTTTCTGACGCGTGGCCGCTATGGTCTTCGCCAGCGAGGCCACCTTACGGGATCCGGCGGTTAGGGCGCTTGAACCATCGAAACCGAAACCCTGGGCAAGTGCCTGGATTTGCAATTGAAGTTGGCGTTCCAGTCGACGGTCGTTGGCGAGAAAAATGGCGCGCACAAGAGACGACATCCGTTCAACCTTGACGGCATTTCGGGTCTGCGACAGGATCAACGGTATCTGCGTCTCGCGGGTTGCAATAGCGTCTTGCTCGATGCGGGTCAGAAACAGACCCGCGCCCAGCGCCGCAAGCACCGAGTAAACGACCGCAATTAGCAGGAAGATTCGTCCGACAAATCGGAGCGACACCCCGCGAATTGTCGGTGATCGAGTATCGGTCAATTGGCCGCCCTAGTAGATGTTGAAAGGGAAATATTGATCGTTGATCTTGTCGTAGACGCCATTGAGTTTGATTTGCTTTAGCGCCTCGTTCACGCGAGCTATGAGTGCGATATTGCCTTTTTGCGCGGTGATATGAGCGGAGCTCTGCAGGAACTCGCTGGAAATCGGATCTCCGATATAGCCGTACGTGGAACCCGTGGGTGTTTCCATGAAGCTCAAAAGCTCGATGGCGTCACCAATCAACAAATCGGCTTTCTTTTCTTCGAGCAGTTTCTGCGCTGACGGCTGGTCTTTTGCCAGGACTGTGATGCTGTCTTTGTACGCCTTCTTGGCATAGTCGGCCTGGACCGTTCCATCCGCAGCAGCAATGCGGGCACCCGCCAGAGCGGCGGGAGAACTGTCCGTAAATTTCTCGGCGTCACCGATCAGGACCGAGTGCGAGCGATAGTATGGCGCGGAGAATTCGACGCGTGCGGCACGCTCCTTCGTATATGCCATGCTGGCGATGATCAAATCATACTGGTTGGACTCCAGGCCTTCGATAATCTTGGACCACTCCACCGTCTGAAAAGTGCAGTCAGCTTCCAGCTGTTTGCAAAGTGCTTTTGCAATGTCGACGTCAAAGCCTTTTAGGACACCGCTCTCATCAACAAAATTGAAAGGTGGATACGCCCCTTCTGTCGCAATCCTGAGGTGCTCGGCAGGGAAGGCGGATGAAATGCCAGCAAGTAGAACACCTAGGGCCAAGACCGCGATTCGCATCATGTGGTTCTCCATTTCCCGCAACCATAGTCTGAAAAGACTAAGGAAATCCTGAAATGGCCGCTCGAACTCGACCGGATGAGGCCACCGATGCGCGCTGATTGCCGGCCGCAAAGGCCTTAATCGACCCGCATCGAGGCAGACGAGGTGGCAAAGCTATGGTTGCGCTCCTGATACCGGCTGCCTTTGCAGATTCGTGACGACGTCCCCTCGCCGCTTGGGATTGGCTCCGACGGCCAAGGCCGGTCCTGCGCGGAGAACCAGAGTAAGTTTGGGAAGGGATTGAGGCTCGTCAGGCCCGCAGGGCCGGTGCGCTGCAAATGCGGGCACAAGGCCCCCCGGCTTTTGGTGAGGCAGCGCCTGTCGCGGTGATTACCGCACATCACAGACGGACGTGTCCGTCGATTAGGCGCCTTACCCAGTCTATTTCTTCTGATAAGCGACGGATCATCTCGATCGTGAGCTCGTGCTCTTTGCCGTCAGCCGCCTTGCAGACCACAACCGCGCTATCTGCTTCCCAGGGGTCGGCGAACGCGGAATGAATGCAATGCGCAAGAAGGTTCCGAGATGCAGCGACCTTTTCCACCGCGTCGAGATGGGCGGCGATCACATCGTGATCAGCTTGAGCGGCGCGCCGCACGCGCATGTGGCTTCGCCAATGAGAAATGATGGGACCTTTCGTTATGCGCTCCTGCATTCCCGCTTCCTGCAGTTGGGCGCGCATCGCACTTTCGAGAAAGCACCAACGGATTAGAACGTTACCGATCTCTGAGGCCAGGTCACGCAATGTTGGATTGGAGGCATTCATGATGGAAAGGATCACCACGCTAAATAGAATCAACCCTACCGCGAAGAATGAAGGCGTATGACGCTTCCGTCTACTTATCCGTTTAGGTGAACTTGGCGGCAAGAACAAACGACGAAACGTCGTCAAAAGCTGTGGTTCAAACCGACCACCATTCTCCCTTATTTTTGATGGGTTGACCCCGGAGCCGAACCCCAGCCCCTCCGTGGGTCAACGGGGCGTGCGGTTGGGGGCTATGGCGAATTTACTCTACCCGCGCGCTCCCCCTTTGCGAGGTTCTTTGAGCCGAGAACGGAACAAAATATCGTCACCGACCATTTGTCCAATGCCTTGGGAGTCGAAACCCCTCAAGGCCAATGCTCCCTGCCCCGCAACCGCGACAGCGGGGACTTTTTTAGGCCGGCTGCCGGGGGCGGCAAGCGGCTTTGCACTTGGCGAGTTGACTGCGGCAAGCGCGTCGGGGACATCTCCCTCAAAAGTCGCGGAAATCAAGAACCCGCCACACCGATCGCCAGCTCCTGCGCCGCGATACTCATTTTATGGATGACAGCCACGCGCTTGTCTGCGACAAGAGCCGATGAGAGACAGGGGCGCCTTCCTAACGGTTGGCTGAGAAGCACCCTTTGAACCTGAACCGGATCATGCCGGCGGAGGGAGTCGCTCGGGACCTTTCGCTTCCTGCGTTCGTCGCCCGCGCCTTTCTCCCCGATCGAAAGGCGCACGATGCTTGACCAAACCTCGCCGGGAATGTTGCTTTGCGAATTACACAAGCAACCACCGCTCGTCCACTGCATCACCAACTTCGTTGCCATGAACATCGCAGCCAACGTGCTTCTGGCGACTGGCGCTTCTCCCGCCATGGTGCACGCGGAAGAAGAGACTGGTGAATTTGCCGCAATCGCCGGCGCCCTGACAGTCAACATCGGTACACTGTCGTCAGGCTGGCTGCGCGGCATGGAGGCGGCCGCCGTCGCGGCCCGCCAGTCCGGCAAGCCATGGGTTCTCGATCCGGTCGCCCATTATGCCACGGGTTTCCGTCGCGCGGCCGTGGCCCGGCTGCTGGAGCTTGGTCCCGCCGTCATTCGGGGCAACGCTTCGGAGATCATCGCGCTTGCCGGCGGCGCAAGTCGCGGTCAGGGCGTCGACAGCCGTGACGGTGTCGAACAGGCCGAGGAATCCGCCCGGCTGCTTGCTCGGGCGCATGGAGCGACCGTTGCGGTGACCGGCATCGTTGACTTTGTCACAGACGGCAAACAGGCGGCACGCATCGAGGGCGGCTCGGCATTGATGCCCCAGGTGACCGCGCTCGGTTGTTCCCTGACCTGCCTTGTGGGAGCTTTCGTAGCGGTTCGCCCGCACGCGCCATTCGAGGCAGCGGTTGCGGCCCTTGCGACCTTTGCTGTTGCCGGCGAGATGGCAGCCAGCAAGGCGCACGGCCCGGGTTCGTTTTCGCCAGCGTTCCTCGACGCGCTGGCAGCGCTCGACGCCTCCCTGCTTGATCGAAAAGCCAAAGTGTCTGCCGCATGAAACACCTCGATCTTTCTCTCTACCTCGTCCTCGATCCTGGCCTTTGCGCTGCCTTCGGGATGGTGGGGACCGCACGTGCAGCGGTCGCCGGCGGGGCTAAAATAGTGCAGTTGCGCGACAAGCGTGCAGATACCGCCCAAATGATTAAGACCGGGCGGGCACTTAAGGCGGCTTTGTCTGGCAGCGGCGCGCGGCTGATCGTCAATGACGACGTGGAGGCGGCGATCGCAATCGGTGCAGACGGCCTGCATGTCGGACAGGAGGACATGGACGCGCCGACTGCCCGGGCACGGATTGGGCCGGACATGATCCTTGGGCTCTCGGTCGAGACCGAGGCACTGGCTGCAGCGGTCGATCCTGAAATCGTCGACTATGCCGGTATCGGCCCGGTATTTGCGACGCCGACGAAGGCGGACCACAAGGAGCCGATCGGTTTTGCCGGGCTTGCTCGCCTGGTGCGGATCTGCCCCGTTCCCTCAGTCGCAATCGGCGGCCTGAAGGCTGTCCATGTGGGGGACGTTTTCACGGCCGGCGCTGACGGTCTTGCGGTCGTCTCGGCGATCTGCGGCACGCCCGATCCGGAGGCTGCCACCCGCCAGTTCGCCAAAAACATCGAAAGGGTTTACGGATGATCCGCAACGTTCTGTCCATAGCCGGTTCCGATCCCTCGGGCGGAGCCGGAATCCAGGCCGACCTGAAGGCCTTCTGCGCCCGAGGCGTCTACGGCATGGCAGTGTTGACTGCGCTAACGGCGCAAAACACGCAGGGTGTGTCCGGTGTCCATCTGGTTCCCGCCGCTTTCGTGGCCGATCAGATCAGAGCAGTTTTTGCCGATGTGCGCGTTGACGCGATCAAGATCGGCATGATTGCCAACGCGGAGATCGCCGATGCGGTAGCCGATGCGATCGAACCCCATAAGGGCATACCGATTGTCCTTGATCCCGTGATGGTCGCCAAAGGTGGCGCTGCCCTCCTCGATCCGTCAGCGGTCGACGTCCTTACCCGGCGCCTGCTGCCACTTGCGACGCTCATCACACCCAATCTGCCCGAGGCTGCAGCACTCCTGCATGCAGCGACGGCCGAAACGCGCGCGCAAATGGCGCATCAGGCGCAAAGCCTGCGTGCGCTCGGCCCTGAGGCCGTGCTGGTCAAAGGCGGGCATCTGTGCGGCCATGAAAGCCCGGATGTCCTCGCAACCACCGCCGGCCCAAGCTGGTTCGAGGCGCAGCGGATACCAACGGCGAACACGCATGGCACGGGCTGCACACTGTCGAGCGCGATTGCTGCCGAACTTGCAAAGGGTGCGGCGTTGCCCAAGGCGGTGGCGGATGCGAAGGCCTACCTTGCCGGAGCCGTGGCGCAGGCCAACACGTTGAATGTCGGCTCCGGTCATGGGCCGGTCCAGCATTTTCACGAACTCTGGTCCATGGCGCTCCGCGAAGCCGAAATACGGACGTAACACTCAACGAAGCTTTACCTGTTGCGCGCCTGCCGGATGAACACGATTTTTTGGAAACGTTGATCGACCGCCTGTGGCAGAGGCGGTGATGCATCTTAAAAATCGCGCTTTGGACGGACACGCGACCTCTTGAGCGAGCCTGCAAAAAAATCGCGCGTTGAAAGCTGGCTGAAAGCTCGGGGTGCTAATCCTTTTTCCATGCACCGGGGAATATGCGTTGGAGAGCGTTGCGCCGGTGCCATACGCAACAGGGAGGAATTCATGCGTTTTCATCGCAGCTTCGTGCGCGCTTTTTCCATGTCTGCTCTGGCCATTGCCGGGCTTTTTGCCACAACCTCGCTTGCCGGTGCATCCGAAAAGATCACCATCATGGTCGGCGGTTATGAAAAGCAGATCTATCTGCCGGCCAAGCTCACCGAAGCCCTGGGCTACTTCAAGGACGAAGGGCTCGATGTCGAATTGCTCAACGAGGCCGCTGGCGTTGATGCCGAAAACCAGCTTCTCGCCGGGGCGGTCCAGGGTGTCGTTGGCTTCTATGATCACTGCGTCGACCTTCAGGCCAAGGGCAAGTTCGTCCAGTCTGTCGTCCAGTTCAGCCAGGCGCCGGGCGAAGTGGAAGTCGTTTCCAACAAATATCCCGACGTGAAGAGCCTTGCCGACCTCAAGGGCAAGAATCTCGGCGTGACGGGGCTTGGCTCCTCGACAAACTTCCTGACCCTCTACATGGCGTCCAAGGCCGGCCTTTCGGGCGGCGACATCGTCACCGTGCCGGCTGGCGCCGGGGCGACCTTCATCGCCGCCATGCAGCAGGACCAGATCCAGGCCGGCATGACGACCGAGCCCACCATCTCGCGTCTCGTGAAGACTGGCGACGCTCGCGTCCTTGTCGATTTGCGCACCGTCGATACCACGCGCGCAGCGCTTGGGGGTACCTACCCCGCCGCTTCGCTGTACATGGAGACGGCCTGGGTGGATGAGCACAAGGAAGAGGTCCAGAAGCTTGCCAACGCCTTCGTCAAGACCCTGAAATTCATCAACACCCATTCGGCCGCCGAGATCGCCGAGAAGATGCCGAAGGATTTCTACGTCGGTGACAAGGATGGATACGTGAAGGCGCTCGAAGCGGGCAAAGGCATGTTCACGGCCGACGGCGTGATGCCGCAAGACGGTCCGAAGACGGTCCTCGCCGTGCTCTCGGAGTTTTCCAAGAACGTCAAGGGCAAGCAGATCGACCTGTCCAAGACCTATACGAGCGAATTCGTGAAGAACGCAAAATAGCCAATCCTCCCGACCGCTCCCGCCTCCGGGCGGGGGCGGGTTCTTCGGAGATATCGTCTGCGAGCGCAAATTGCGCCGCCGAAAGGATAACCCATGTCCAAAAATCAGGGCCGGGAGCCGGCCATCGAGCTCATCAATGTCACACGGCGCTTCGTCTCCCCCACCGGCAAGACGCTGACGGCGCTCAGGGACTTCAACATGACGGTGGAGCGAGGCGAATTCGTCGCGGTGGTCGGTCCGACCGGCTGCGGCAAGTCCACCACCCTGAACCTGGTCACTGGTCTGGCCAAGCCCTCGGCCGGCGAAGTGCGGCTGATGGGTGGCCCTGTGAAGGGCATCGACCCCCGCGTCGGCTTCGCGTTCCAGAAGGATGCCCTCTTTCCCTGGAAGAACGTCATCGACAATGTCATGGCTGGCCCCCTCTTTCGCGGCCGGTCGCGGGTCGAGGCGGAGGCAGCCGCCAAAGACTGGCTCGCCCGCGTGGGGCTGTCGAAATTCCTGCATCACTACCCGCACCAGCTTTCGGGCGGCATGCGCAAGCGCGTGGCGCTTGCCCAGACCTTCATCAACGAGCCGGAAATCCTTTTGATGGACGAGCCCTTTTCCGCCCTCGACGTGCAGACCCGCACCGTCATGCACGAAGAACTGCTGAAGCTCTGGGCGGAACGCAAGGCATCGGTGGTTTTCGTCACTCATGATCTCGAAGAGGCGGTGGCGCTCGCCGACAAGGTCTATGTGCTGACAGCCGGCCCGGCGACGGTGAAATCCGTCTACCACATCGATCTGCCGCGTCCCCGCGTGGTTTCGGAAATCCGCTACGAGCACGCCTTCATCGACTACTGCAAAACCATCTGGGACGACCTGCGCCAGGAGGTCGAGACCAGCTATCGCCGCGCCAGCGAAGCGGCGTGAGAAAGGATAAGGCCATGACGGACATTACCATGGAGACGGGCATTACTTCTTTTCGTCCGGGTACGTCGGACAAGGAGATTGAGGCCGCCGCGCTGAAGGCGATCAAGCGCCGCAAGCAGACGGTCTTCTTCTGGCAAATCACGATCCTTGTCGCAGCGCTCGGGCTGTGGGAGCTCTCTTCCGATTTAGGCTGGATCGATCCCTTCTTCTACTCAAGTCCCTCCGGGGTCGTGCAACGCCTTTATGAATGGACGACGGAAGGCACCGCGGAAGGGTCTCTCTGGTATCATCTCGGCGTGACGATGGAAGAGGCGCTGATCGGCTTCTTCACCGGTTCGATTGCCGGCGTCGTGATCGGCGTCGGGCTTGGACGCAACCCGATGCTCTCCGATATTTTCTCGGTCTACATCAAGGCGATCAATTCGATCCCGCGCGTCGTTCTCGCACCCATCTTCATCATGATCATGGGTCTCGGTCTCGCCTCCAAGGTGGCACTTGCCTTCGTGATGGTATTTTTCGTGGTCTTCGCCAACGCTTTCCAGGGGGTGCGTGAAGCCGACCGCGACATGATCGCCAATGCCCGCATCCTTGGCGCGTCGGACTGGCAGGTCACCCGCACCGTCGTCATCCCCTCGGCGATGAGCTGGATTTTCGCCAGCCTGCATGTGTCCTTCGGCTTCGCCATCATTGGCGCGATCGTCGGCGAGTTCGTCGGCGCCCGCTTCGGCATCGGTCAGCTGATCTCGATCGCCAAGGGTACCTTCGATGCCGCCGGCATGTTCGCCGCCATCGTTCTCGTGATGGTCGTGACGCTTGCGGCCGAATATGTGATGACCCTCGTCGAGAACCGGCTTGCCAAGTGGCGCCCGCAACAAAGCCTCGAGACACATTGAACCGATCGCTGATCAACCGCTATCGAGGGGGCCGCAAAGCCCCCTCTTTGCTATGACGCCAACGGCAAGCGGACCGTCACGGCAAGCCCGCCGCTTGGCGATGTCCCAAGATCGATGGAACCGCCGGCACCGTCCAAGACTTCATGGACGATGGCAAGGCCAAGCCCACTGCCCTCGGCTTGGGTTCCGATAATGCGATAGAAGCGTTCGAAAACCTGGTCACGTTCGTTTTCCGGGATGCCGGGACCGGAATCGTCGACTGTTAGTACCACTTGCGCTTGATGACGCGTTACGCTGACGGTGATCTCGCCTGGTGCCGGCGTATAGCGCAACGCGTTGTCGACGAGATTGACGACCATCTCGCGCAGCATCGTCTCGTCGCCCACCACCGGGGCCTGACCGTTCGCCTCAAGACCAATGTCGATCCCGCGTCGAAGTGCCTCCTCCGCATGGGCCTCGAGCACTTTACGCGCGACCTCCGCCATGTCGACACGTTCGGCGCGCGGGGCGCGACTGCCCGGCTCGGCACGCGTCAGGGTAAGAAGCTGTTCGGCGAGGCGAGACGCCTGCCGCGTGCTGCGGGTAAGCGCTTGCAGTGCCTCGTGGCGGCGGGTCGGGTTGCTTTCACGCGCCGCGAAACCGGCCTGCGTCGCAAGCAGCGTCAAAGGTGTCCTGAGCTGATGGGCGGCATTGGCGACGAACCGGCGCTGGGCTCCCATCTGCTTCTGTACCCTGCCCATGTAATCGTTGAGAGCGTGCACAAGCGGTTGCAGCTCCGTCTGCACGCTTGCCGGATCGAAGGGTTCAAGTCGTTCGCGCCGGCTCGCCAGGACCGCATCGCGCAGCCTCAGCACGGGTGCGAGCAGGCGCCTCAGACCAAGCACGGTGACAAGGCCGGCGGCCACAACCAGTGCGACCTGATTGGTGAAATCGGACATCCAGAGGCTTCGCTTCAGCGCGCTTTCACTGTTCAGCGTCACCGCCACGGTCACCGTCGCGACGCCGTCATTGCCAAGACCGACGACCGGATGGTCGATCGCCATCGCCCTGATATCGAGGTCGCGAAACCGCATATCCTGACCGGTGCCGAGCTTTTCAGGCTGCACAAGCGTCGGGTCGCCGGCAACGAGATTTCCCCATGGGGTCGTCACCCGATAATAGACGCGGTCGCCATAGCCGGTGCCGAAGATCTCGAGGGCAGCCGGGGGAATGTCGACCGTGATCGTGCCGCCTGGATCGACACGCACCGCTTCGGCGATCATGCGCGCGGAACCTAGCAGCATATTGTCGGTGACGATGTTTGCGGTGAAGACGGCACGGCGCTGGCTGACATAAAGGTTGAGACAGAGCACGCAGACGAGCGTTACGGTTACCCACGCAAACAACTGGGCACGAAGGCTGTGGCGAAGGCGCACAGATAGACCTGCAACGCGCGAACGCGGCCGAAAAACCGTCATCTCAAGGTGCCCTCAGCATGTATCCGAGGCCTCGCAATGTCGCGATCTGGACAGCTCCGCCTTCGAGCTTCTTGCGTACGCGGTGCACATAGATCTCGATGGCGCTCGGATCCGTCTCGGCGTCGAAGCCGAAGACACTCTCCAGAAGCTGGGCCTTGGTCACCGTCGTTCCGGCTTTCAGGATCAAATATTCGAGCACGGAATGTTCGCGCGGCGTAAGTTGCAAGGGCTCGCCCTTGAGGCTGAATTGCCGGGTGGCGCTGTTGAGCACGAGATCGCCCACGGCGATTGCCGGATTTGCCAGATCATGCCCCCGCCGGATCAGGGCACGCAGCCGCGCTTCCAGTTCGGCAAGCTCGAAGGGTTTGGCAAGATAGTCATCGGCTCCCGTGTCGAGGCCCGCTACGCGTCCGTCGAGCGAGGCATTGGCCGTCAGGATAATCACGGGCGTCTTGTTGCCAGCACGGCGAATGCGTTTGAGCAGCGTCATCCCGTCGACCTTGGGCAGGGAAAGATCGAGGATGACCGCCGCGTAATTCGCGATGGCGAGAAAATGCTCGGCCTCCTCGCCGTCATGCGCCGCATCGACAGTATAGCGAGCCTGCTCAAGCGCCCTCGCCAGCCAATCTGCCAGCTCGTGATTGTCCTCAACGATTAACAGTCTCATTTGCCGTCGTCCTTCGCACCGAGGAAGATTAGGAAGAAAGTATTGCAAACGCAATTGGTTGAGGTCGATCGCTACAGCGATCCATATAGCATTCTACGTGATAGATCAGCAGATGAGCGCAGGAAAACTCCTGTCGCGAGAACGGCCAGATGAGCCATCGGCGCGGACAACTGCCGCCATTCGCACGTCGCCGCTCATTCTCTCTTTTCCTGTCTTGCTTCAACCGGTGGGGCAGCTCACCATGATGGACGCGACCTGTTCGGCATCCCCGGACCGTTCAGGGTCCGCGGTCTCCGTTCGGTAGAAGGGATGGTTGCGATGTACAAGGACCGAACTGTCCAGGATTGGTACGAGGTGGGCAAAAGACAAGGCGTTCGCGCAGGCAGGCTCGGCGGGGAGGTGCAGCGCCATCAGTACGATTTTGATGACGAGGAGGAGAACGCCGACTGGATCGACGGAGTCCTCGAGGGCGTCCTGTCTGTTGGCGCCAGGATCGCCGCGGTTAAGAGCGTTCAGGATCTCATCTCAGGGTCGAAGGGCGGGCTGATCCAGGTGATCTTGGTGGAGCGTCGATGGACTTCTTCATATCGCGAATGCCCAGTCTGCTGTCGATCGGCGCCGTAAGCCGATCGACTACTTGAGATCCAGCAGACGTTCGGGAAGGAATTGACGCTGGGGAGGCTTGCAGGGATGCGCCGCACCTGTGGGCGTAAGGGCGCGCCTGGCGATTGGGAGGATCTCGCGATTGTATTGAGAGCACCTCGAATGCGCTTGGTGATTTCATAGACGGTAGTGGTGCCTCAGTAGGCGCAGGAGAGCGCGTTGGTCGGTCTGAAGCCATGGCTGCAGGCCGGATTCACCGAATGCCGTGGCTGATATTGAAAATCACCACGATTAGAATTGTCCTGGGTCGTACAAGCCGAAGCAATGGCAGCCAACCCGATCAGCATTCCGGCTGCGACGAAAGCCCGAAATTTGCTCATGTGTGTCTACTCGCAAATTGATAGGGAAACGAGAATGTTGGACTATATTAGAGTAACGGTAGCCGCTTTCGGTCAACCAAAAGATTAACTCGCCCAATATGGCATTGCCGATATATTGGGCACAACCAGTCCGCTAAAAATCGGGGTGAGGCATGTCTAGCATCTCGACAACATCAGATTTTGTCTCCGAGCTCGTTCGCGCCGCAAACCAAATTCAGCTGCTGACGCCCAACGAGCGAAAGGAGCTGGTTACTCGCGGCATCGCCAGCATCCACGAACTGCGGCTGACGCTTGACGAAAGCGGAGTGAATACACCCATGGCGTCTCGCGCACTCAGCGAGGTAGAGACATTGATTGCCGAGATGGATGATATGCCAAACGAGCTCGTTGCTGCTGCATTCATGGTTTTGTGCGACGAGATCAACACACTCCTGAGAACTTGCGATACTCCATCTGCGACCAAAGAGAGGGGGCAGTGAGGTGTTTCGGCAGCTTTTTGGCTGCCGCGATTGCGGTGAGTGCCCAAGCCTGCGCCGGAACCAGCGAAAATAACGTTCAATGGAACGCCCAGCAACAATGAAAGATCACAAAGTCGTTCAAGGTGTACCCCTACACGCCGCGCCCACATCAGGCTGAATGTTTCTTAGGGATTGCGGAATTATTGGGATGGTCAGCGATATGGCCTATCCGGACCCGATGGTCGACGGTAGGTTCTACGCCATGTGGGTCGGATCCACCTCGTAGCAGACGGGGATGAGATGAAATTGCGTTTGACATGGATCCTCATTCTGGCGTCGCCGGCGCTGCTTGCATCCGAAGCAGCTCGTGCAGACACGCTTCCGCTTTCCAAGATTGACCGCAAAATTGAGAGCCACATTCAACGCGGCAACACGAAGAAGAACGTTCAGTGCCTCGCCTTCATACTGAATGACTTCCAGGAACGAAAAATCCGCAAGTCAGACATCTACGTCACATTCGATGATCCGTATATTGACGGTATTGGTATCGGAATAGCCGAAACGGACGAGAACTACACTTGCGAAGCCGGTAAACTGCGGGCCTGGGAAGCGAATGAGTACCAGGTTGCAAAGACATTTTAACAGGACATGCATCCTCCGGAGCGCAAGCGTTTCAATACCGCGCGCGCTGCCTGCTGGATCTTCTGTCTCCATCGATATCCACGAGGATGCCGCGACGGCTCGACATGGGCTGAATTGACCGGCATGGATGGACGGCTTGTCTCGAACAACCGGCGAAACGTGACGTTCGGCCTGACAAATACACCGTCGCCACACGCGCCCAACGCTCCGATGGTCACGTCTAAAGCACGCGCAGACCGTTTAGTGACCATTGACGGCAGCATTTCCTACTGCAGAACGACAACGGGCGCTGGCAGGGTCTGATGTTCACGAGAATTCGATGTGACCACGTATGAGATATTGGCCTAAGAAGATGGTTGTCTCACCTCGTGAAAGGGATTGTCATCATGTACGGCTCCAAAGCTTCCTTCTCCGTTTGCTTGGCCTTCGCCACTGCACTGGCAACGGTGGCATTCGCCCAGATGCCGCCGCAAGAGCCCGGTTCGAAATCCTTCAAACTCGGTTCATTCGACATTGTGGCCTTGCATGACGCACAGTTCGTCAGGCCGAATGACAACAAGATATTCGGTGTCGGTCGCAGCCCTGAAGACGTCGCCGACGTCCTAAAGGCCGCAGGCGCGCCTGCGGACACGATTACGCTCAGCGTCGACGCGCTTTTGGTGAAGCAGCCAAAGCGGTTGATCCTCATCGACACAGGTGTCGGCGGCGCGCTTCTACAGTCACTCGCTCAGGCAGGCTTCAAGCCGGAAGACGTCACCGACGTGCTGATAACGCACTCCCATCCCGACCACATGGGCGGTCTCGTCAAGGACGGCAAGCTGGCCTTTCCCAAGGCAACTATCCGCATGTCGTCGCCCGAGTGGACCTTTGCCAAGAAGAACGATCAGCTCGCTGATGTCGTCAAGGCAATCGACGGGCACGTAAAGACCTTCGAGCCCGGCGCCCAGGTCATCACCGGCATTACCTCGGTCGGTTTGAAAGGACATACGCCCGGCCATGTCGGCTACGAAATGGCTTCCGGCAAGGAGAAACTGTTTGACATCGGCGATACCGTTCACAGCTCGATCATTTCACTTGCCAGGCCCGATTGGCCGCTCGGGTTCGACAGCGACGCAGCCGTCGGTGAGGAAACCCGCATTGAGACCCTGAAGAAGCTTGCCGGATCGAAGGAACTCATCTTCGCACCTCACTTCCCATTCCCCGGTGTCGGCCATATTCAGTCTGATGGCGATCACTTCAAGTGGGTTCCCGCCTCGTAAGAGGGGCAGGCACTGTCACTGGGGCCTCCCCTCACCGCGGACGGCCTCACCTTCGGCTGACGCCGAGCCTCATGCTCGGCCCTCGCCTCAAGACTTGACCGCACCCGCAGTCAAGCCGGCGATAATATGCTTCTGCGCCAGGAAGAAGACGATGATCGTCGGCATGATCGTCAGCGTGATGAAGGCGAGCACCAGCTGCCAGGCAGTGCCGAACTCGCCGCGATAGACCATGATGCCGAGCGGCCAGGGATACATCGTCTCCGAGTTCAGCATGATCAACGGCAGAATGTAGCTGTTCCAACTGCCGACGAAGGAGATGATGCTGACCGTCGCAATGATCGGCCGCGAGAGCGGCAGCGAAATGTGCCAGAAGAAGCGGATGTAGCCGCAGCCGTCGACGATTGCGGCCTGGAACAATTCTTCCGGAAGGTTGCGAAAATAGTTTCGGAACAGGAGAATGCTCATGCCGAGGCCAAAGGAAACCTGGGGCAAGACCACGCCCCAGTAGGAATTCAACAAGCCAAGGTCACGGATCCGGATAAACAAAGGCAGGATGGCGGTCGCCGCCGGAAACATCAGGCCGATCAGGAAATAGTTGAGCAGGAAGCCGGCACCGAAGAACTTGACATGCGCGAAGGTGAAGGCGGCCATGGCCGAGACCGAAACCGTCAGGCCGACCGTCAACGTCGCGATGATCAGCGAATTCGTCATTTGCCGCCAGTAGCGGTCCCCGAAGAGAATGTCGGTATAGTTTTGCGGGTGCCATGCGGCAGGCAGCCCAAAGGGGTTGGTGCGCAGATCGCCGAGATCCTTGAAGCCGCCAAGCGCTGTGGTCAGCAATGGCACGAGCACGATTGCGGCAATGATCGTCAGCGAGACGTAGAGGTAGATCTTGGTCCCGGCAGCGATCCGGGCGGATGAGGCCATATCAGTCATTGCGCATGAATATCCGTTTGTAGCCGAAGGCAAGCGTCACGCAGATGACGAACAGGACGACGCCAACGGCGCTGCCAAGTCCGACCTGCATGCGGGTAACGCCAAAGTTGAACAGGAAGGTGACCATGGTCTGTGTCGCGTTAAATGGCCCACCGCCAGTCAGCGGCATGATGAGGTCGAAGAGCTGCAGTGAGCCAACGACGGCGAAGAAAACGGACAGGCGGACGGTCGAGCCGAGAAGCGGCAGGGTGATGTAGCGGAACCGCTGCCAACCGCTCGCGCCGTCGATTTCGGCCGCCTCCAGCACGCTCTTGTCGAGCGATTGCAGTCCCGCGATGAACAGCATCATGTGGAAACCGAAATACTTCCAGACGACAACTGCCAGGACCGCATAGATCGCCAGGTCCTTGTCGGCCAGAACATAGGGGGTCTCGACGCCGATGAGGTGGGCAGCCGAGGCAAACAGACCATAGTCGCCGTCGTAGACGAAGCGCCAGATGAGGCCCGCTGCAACCTCCGCCAAGACGTAGGGCAAAAAGAAGATCAGGCGAAAGAGGACGACGCCGGCGATCCGGTGGGCGAGCATCGTCGCCAACCAGATAGCGAGCGGTATCTGGATCATGATCGAAATGACGATGATCAGGGCATTGTTTTTCAACGCGGTCAGGAAGGCACTGTTCTTGAACAGCACCTCGAAATTGCGCATTCCGACGAACTGCGTCGGCAGACCGTACCCATCCCATTTATAAAGGCTGTACCAGGCAGCCTCGCCCATCGGCAGGATGACAAAGATCGTAAACAGCAACAGTGCTGGCGGCAGGAACAGAAGCAGGACCGGCAGGCGCCGCGCCAGGCTAGGATCCTTGCTGCGCACCGCCGATCTGACAGTCGGGCGCGGACGCACGAGGCTTGTCACGCTGATGGTGGTCATTGAGGCCGATCCCCTTTACCGGATTGAGGGCGGCGCGGGAACAAGCTCCGCGCCGCGATCGTCTTGATCAGAGCTGATCCTGCTCGAAGGCTTCCTGGATCTGCTGAGCGCCGTCGGCAGGGCTCATTTGACCCGATACGATGGCAACCGAGACATCGTTGACCACGCGACCGACGGAGGGGCCGAGATCCTGATCGAAGAAGTTTTGGTGCCACGTCGAATGCGCGAGCTGTTCGGCGGCCTGATGCATCAAGGGATTGGACACCCCGTCCTGTGCACCCGCCGCAACCGGGATGAGCATGCCGGCCTTGGCCATCTCGCGCTCATTTTCGGCATTTGTCAGATAGGCAAGGAAATCAAGCGTTTCGGGAGGGGCCTTCTTTGTCACAGCCCAGCCATTCAGCCCGCCGAGCGTGTCGGTCACGGCCCCCGCACCGCCGGCAACGGCGGGGAAGGCGAAACGGCCGATATTGTCGGGATCGAGCCCTTTACCATCGCCGGAATTGGTGCGTTGGTTGGCAGCGGTGTTCTCGAAACCGAGGATCATTGCCGCCTTGCCGTCCCCGAAGACGCCGAGCGCCTGTGGCCAGGTGGCGCCCAGGTAGCCCGGCTGGAACGGTTCGAGCTTGCCGAGTTCGGCGAGTTGTTCGCCGGCCTTGATGATGGCCGGATCGTTAAAACCTTCGCCCTGTCCGTTTTTGGCCGCATCGAAGACCTTCTGGCCGCCGTCGCGCATGACGAGGTAGCTCCAGTAGAAATGGATCGGCCATTTTTCGCCGCCACCGCCTGCAATCGGGACGATGCCGGCATCCTTGAGCTTTTTGACGGCGGCGAGATAGTCGTCCCATGATTTGATCGACGCCGCGTCGACGCCGGCCTTTTCAAACATCTGTTTGTTATAGAAGAATGAAACCGTACCCATCTTATAGGGAACAGCGCCGATCTTGCCCTCGAAGGTCAGGCCGTTGATGGAGGCCGGATTATAGCTCTTCAGCCAGGCGCCATCCTTGGCGTTCATGGCGTCGGTCAAATCCATCAGCGTGCCGGTGGCCAGCTGCTGCTTCAGGACGCCGCCGCCCCAGGAGAAAAACAGGTCCGGGGCATCACTCGATTGCAGCAGCGTCGGAAGCTTCGCCTTGAAAGCTTCGTTTTCCAGAAACTGCATTTCGATCTTCACGCCGGGATGCCCAGCCTCGTACTTGTCCGCGATCTTCTTCCAGACCGCCAGATAGTTCGGGTCGATTTCAAGATGCAGCCACTTCACGGTCGTATCTGCTGCGGCACTTCCCGCGGCAATCAGGAGTGCCAGTCCAGTCGCCGCCGAGCGGGCAATGAAACGGCTGCGAAGCAAGGCTTTTGGGTTCATATGGTCAAGCATGATTCCTCCTCCAGGAAGGGAAAAAATCGTCCTCTTCAATTTTTCCCTTATGCGGATTAAATCATCGGGAGGTTTTGGCGAATGTCAACTCCCCTCCCCGAAATTGGCAAATTTGGCTTGACAGACGGGGTCTCCGACGCGCTATTTAATTCGCATACCGTTGAAAATATAAGCCCCCGCGATCTGCGGGGATATCGAAGAGCCGGCAACACCTCATGAAGACCGCAGATCCGGAATTGATGCGCGCGATCAACCGCTTGAACGTGCTGGATACGATCCGTCGTCACGGGCCGATATCGCGTGTCGAGATCAGCGAACGGACGCAATTGTCGACAACGACGGTGTCAGCCATCACCGCCTCTCTGCTCGATGACGGTCTGATCCTGCCGCGTCATGAAGGCGATATTCGCAACGAGGCGGCGCGCGGCCGACCACGCGTGATGCTCGAACTCAATCCGGATGCAGCAAGGGTGGTCGGCGCCAAGATCGCCGCCAACCGCCTCGTTTTCGTCGTGACCGATTTTCGCGGAGACGTGTTGTCAAAGCTCACGCTCCCAATTCGCATCGATCGCCAGCCGATCGGTGTCATCGCCGATCTCGTCGAGGATGGCGTGCGCCGCTGCGTGGTCGATGCCGGGCTCTCGCTCGAAGATGTCGATACTGTTTGCCTTGGGCTTCCGGGCGTCATCGAACACCGCACCGGCCACATCCGCAGCAGCCCGATCTTTCGTGACACGAATGTCGACTTCGCCAGCGAGATGACGGCCAGGCTCAACACCGCGACCATCGTGGAAAGCGATGCGCATGCCATCACGCTTGCCCACCACTGGTTCGGCCAGGCCCGTGATCTGGAGGACATGGTCCTGATTTCGCTCGAGCAGACGCTTGGACTGGGCGTGCTCCATGACAATCAGCTGTTTCGAGGTGCCGGCGGCCTCAGCCACAATCTTGGCGACCTGGTGCTCGGGATGGGACCGCATGGCGTGGTGCGACTGTCGAGCCAGGCTGGCGAAAGCGAGATCCTCGGCGGGCAGCCGGCCAGCGGCCGATTTGCCGAGGCCATCCGGCTTGGACGGGGAATGACGCACGCCCAGGCGCTTATCAAGGCCGAGGACGACACATTGATCAGTGCTGCAATCCGTGCCGGAGAAGCCGTCGGCGTTGCGATCGCCAATATCGTCACCTTGTTTGCGCCGCCGCGCGTTATCCTTGTCGGTTCCAGTCTTGCGCTGGGTGAACCGTTTCTCGACAGCCTGCGAAACGCCTATGCGCTCGCCGTGCCGCCGTCTCTGAAGGGTGTAGCCGAACTCGTCTTTGACGATTCGAACGACGACTTCTGGGCGCAAGGGGCAGCCGCGGTGGCGCTTTACGAACTCTATGAGTCGCCGTGGAACACCACCGGTCCGGCGCTCTAAGCAGCAAAATCACGACATCCAACGGGAGGAAATCATGGAACCAGTCGGTATCGGCATCATTGGCTGCGGCAACATCTCCGGCGCCTATCTGAAGGCGATGGCGTCCTTTCCGATCCTTGACGTTCGCGGCGTGGCCGACCTCAACCATGATATGGCCGTAGCAAAGGCGGCCGAATTCAACCTGCCCGCAAAAAAGATCGATGATCTGTTTGCTGATCCCAAGGTCGAGATCATCGTCAATCTGACGGTGCCCAAAGCGCATGTCGCGGTTGGCCTGCAGGCGCTTGAGGCCGGCAAGCACGCCTATTCGGAAAAGCCGCTCGGCATCAATTTCACGGAAGGCAGACAACTTGCGGAGGCAGCAAGAGCCAAGGGCTTGCGCATCGGTGCTGCACCCGACACCTTTCTCGGTGGCGGCCACCAGACGGCGCGCGCACTCGTCGATCAGGGTGTGATTGGCCAACCGGTCGGTGGAACCGCGACCTTCATGTGCCCGGGACATGAGCGCTGGCATCCCAATCCCGCCTTCTATTACGAAGTTGGCGGCGGACCGATGCTTGATATGGGTCCCTACTACATCACTGATCTCGTCAACCTTTTTGGACCCGTCGCACAGGTCGCCGGCTTTGCGGTCACACCGCGCAAAGAGCGTGTCATCACCAGCGAACCGAGAAACGGCGAGCATATTCCGGTGCATGTGCCCACCCATGTCGCGGGTCTCATGGCCTTTGTTAATGGTGCAGTCGTTCAGATTAGCATGAGTTTCGACGTCGCCGGCCACAAGCACGTACCGCTGGAGATCTACGGCACCGAAGGCACACTGATTGTCCCTGATCCCAACCACTTTGGCGGCGACGTGGAACTCTTGAAGAAGGGCGGAGCGTTCGAACCACAGCCACTGACGGCACCCTATGCCGACGGCAACTACCGCTCGATCGGCGTTGCGGATCTCGCTCATGCTATTCGCACGAACCGTCCGCATCGCGCCAACGGCGATCTGGCTCTGCATGTCCTTGAGGTTTTGGAAGCCTTCGACACGGCCTCCAAGAGCGGACGCACGGTCGCCATTACGACGCAAACCGAGCGGCCGATGCCGCTGTCCCAATCGCTCGTTGACGGGCGCCTGGCCAAGTAATCATCAGGAGGAAGAGTATGCGTGAAGCACTGATCGTCTGGGGCGGATGGAGCGGCCACGAGCCGCAGGAATGCGCCGCAATCATCAAGGATATGCTGGAAGAGGATGGCTTCAAGGTCTACGTCGAGCACACGACCGAAGCCTTTGCAGACCCCTCTGTCCATGATCTCAGCCTCGTCGTTCCGATCGTGACGATGTCGAAAATCGAAACGGAGGAGATCAAGAACCTTGCGGCCGCGATCGAGGGTGGTGTCGGCCTTGCCGGCTACCATGGCGGGGCGGGCGACAGCTTTCGCGAGTGCGTAGAGTATCAATTCATCGTTGGCGGCCAGTGGGTCGCCCATCCTGGCAACATCATCGACTATACGGTCAATATCACCCGACCCGATGATCCCGTCATGAAGGGCATTAGCGACTTCCCATACACCTCCGAGCAATATTACATGCATGTCGATCCATCGAACGAGGTGCTGGCGACGACGCGGTTCACCGGCGACCACGCCTATTGGATCGACGGCGTTGTGATGCCTGTCGCCTGGAAGCGCAAATACGGCAAGGGACGCGTCTTTTATTCTTCACTTGGCCACCAGGCCAAGGAATTCTCGGTGCCGCAGATGAAGACGATTTTCCGTCGCGGTGCGATCTGGGCAGCGCGCTGAACGACCAGGTCCACAAAAATACCGGCGCCGCAACATGGAGCCGGTATTTTTTCAAGACATCGAACGAATTGCCCGGGCGCAGGTCAACCGTAGCGGCCGAGATCTAATCCCTCGGTCGATATCTGCGGTTTCGCCTTGTTGATAAGGTCCGTCAGGAAGCGGCCTGAGCCACAGGCCATCGTCCAGCCAAGCGTGCCATGTCCGGAATTGAGGTAGAGGTTGTCGTAGACCGTCTTGCCGATGATTGGCGTTCCGTCCGGCGTCATCGGCCGCAGCCCACACCAGAACTGCGCCTTTCTCTGGTCCCCTGCTCCGCCGAACAGATCTTCTACCGAATGCGCAAGTGTTGCCTTACGATTTGGCGGCAAGTCTTTGTTGAAACGCGCGATTTCGGCCATTCCGCCGACACGGATCCGATCACCCAGGCGGGTGATGGCGATCTTGAAGGTTTCGTCCATGATGGTCGAGACGGGCGCCCGGCGCTCATCGACGATCGGAACCGTGATCGAATATCCCTTCACCGGATATATCGGGATCTTCAGTCCGAGCGGCTTCAACAAGATTGGCGTGAAGCTGCCGAAAGCGACCACGAAGACGTCGCTGTCAAACGCGCCGTGCGAGGTTTCGACGGCACTGATCCGGTTGTTCTCGATGCGCAGCCTATCGACTTCTGCCCCGTAAATGAAGCGCACGCCCAATGCCTCCGCCCGCTTTGCGAGTTCGTTCGTGAATTTGAAGCAGTCGCCCGTTTCGTCGTTGGGAAGGCGTAAGCCGCCGACGATCTTATGCTTGACTGGCGCCAGTCCCGGTTCGGCCGCGACGCATCCTGCCGGATCGAGTACTTCGAACGGCACACCGTCTTTTGCTAGGACCTCAATATCTTTTGTAATCGAATCGAGCTGCTTTTGCGTGCGAAAGAGCTGCAGGGTCCCTTGGGCCCGCTCGTCGTAGGGGATGCCGGTCTCGCCACGCAGCTCGATCAGGCAATCGCGACTGTATTCGGCAAGACGGACCATACGGCTCTTATTGATGGCGTAGCGCGCCGAAGTGCAGTTGCGCAGCATCGCTGTTACCCAGGCCCAGGTGGCTGGGTCGAAGGTCGGACGTATGATCAAGGGCGCGTGCTTCATGAAAAGCCATTTAACCGCCTTCTGGGGAATCCCGGGGGCTGCCCAGGGGGATGCGTAACCGGGCGAGATCTCACCGGCGTTGGCGTAGCTGGTTTCCAGCGCCGGTCCGCTCTGCCGCTCCAACACTGTTACCTCGTGTCCCGATTTAGCCAGATAGTAGGCGGTTGTAACGCCAATGACGCCAGCGCCAAGCACGGTGATCTTCATAGTGAACCCCAGAAAAGTCAGATCAGAAGTAACGATTTCCCAAATGGCTGAGAATTATGAAGGAGATGGTATCGGCGTCTTCAGCCATCATCTCCATAGTTTGGTTTTTGCCAAGTGCCGCCGTGGTGCTCAGGCCAATTTGCTTTTCGCCAGCACACTCATGCAGTTTGCTGTGCTTTCAATCACCACGCCCCGTCCGGCAAGAGTTCCTCTGGAAAAGCCCGAAGGTCGATCGAAAGGACGCTGCATTTGGCCATGGCGCGCGTCACGTTTACGGTGTTGCTGTTCATGATTGACCCCGATTTTCCCTGCGCGAGGATACCGCTCGTCAAGCGAACGTTTCACGCAATCCGTCATGGAAACAGGCAATTGAACGCGAGATTTTGCAATTTTCATCACATCATTGAGCGTTTCGTGCGAAGCTTTGGCTTCACCTTGGCATCAAACGGGGCTGCAACCGAAGTCTGGGATGATGTACCCGATCAAGTGCCCGCCCTTCCGCAGTTCAGTCGATTTTTCCTGCCGACTGCGATCACAGCAAAACCCCACCGGCGTGCCCGCGTCAGGAAGACAGACTGCCTCGACACTCGCATTTGAACAAAACCCCGCTCCCGTTGTTTATTCTGCAAAATCGCGAGACAACGACGATGGATTTCCTAGAGGCGGTCAACGCCGCCGAATCCTGGCTGCAGGCTTTCCTTCTCAATGAGTGGACGCTCTATCAGTGCGCCCTGATTGTCGCTGCTTACCTACTTGCCGCCTTGCTGGCAAAACGGATCGAGCCAGCACTGGAATCGCGCGCTCGCACCATCAAGGGAAATCCGGATCTACTTCGCGTCATCATCGCATTCATGCGGCGAACACGCTGGCTTTTTCTGATTGTGCTGCTGGCGATTGCGGATGCGGTGCTGTTGCAATTTGGATGGCCATCGCACCGGTGGCTGGTGGCAACAGCCCTCACCCTGGTGGTGGCGTGGTTCGCGATCTCGGTACTCACGCGTATCATCCGAAACCAAATGCTGGCGCGTGTCGTCGCCGCAGTCGGCTGGCTCTACTTTGCACTTTATGCGCTTGGGCTGGATCGCGCTCTTCTGGCAGCGCTCGATGGTATTGCCGTCAATCTCGGCGCCGTTCGCCTTTCACTGCTGCTCGTCTCGAAGGCGATCGTCCTTTCCGTGGCGCTGATCTGGCTTGCGGTTCTGATCGGCAACGTGTCGTCAAACTGGATCCAGAAGTCAGTGGATCTCACGCCCTCCCTGAAGGTTCTCATCAGCAAACTGATCAAGATAGGGCTGATTGTCTTTGCGGGCGCGATTGCGTTGTCGGCGACAGGCATTGACCTGACGGCGCTCACGGTTTTTTCGGGTGCGGTCGGCGTCGGCGTCGGTTTTGGTCTGCAGAAGGTCGTCTCCAACTTCATATCCGGAATCATCATCCTGCTCGATAAGTCGATTAAGCCTGGCGACACGATTACGCTGGGGGAAACCTTCGGCTCCATCCGCGACCTGCGCTCCCGCTTCGTGTCCGTCATCACGAGAGATGGCAAGGAGTACCTTATTCCAAACGAAGACTTCATTTCCGAGCAGGTCGTCAACTGGTCGTTTTCCAGCAATTATGTCCGTGTCGAAGTGGATTTTGGAACCTCTTATGACAGCGATCCGCACGAGGTTGCCCGCATCGCGATCGAGGCCGCCAAGACCATTCCGCGGGTTGCCAGCAGCTATGCCCAACCGGTCTGCTGGATGACGGCCTTTGGGGCATCATCGCTCGATTTCAAGCTAAGATTCTGGATCCTGGACCCGAGCAATGGCCTTACCAACGTGCGTGGTGAAGTACTCATGGCATTATGGGATGCATTCAAAGCAGCCGGCATTTCGATCCCGTTCCCGCATCGCGAAATCATCATGAAGACACCCGTCGAACTTGCCCGTGCATCTCTTCGACAACGGCGCGATCAGAGCAATGTGTGAAGAGCACGCCGCGTCTAAGCGGCCATTCGGCGTTTCAAGAGGAAGCCATACGGACCGCGCCAATTTAATTGTCAGCAAGTCGCACTTAACCCGCGCCACGTGCGGTCTCGCACTTTTGACGCTGCTTATGCGGTGCCGGCCCGAACGCCAGGGTTGGCTTCCTCTGGCGCAATGATCGGCAAAACGGGGCGCCATCGTCAATAGGGTGAGACGCACGCCTGTCGGGGACCGTAGTAGGGTTGGAACGTGTTGTCGTAAGCCCTGTAGGACCGATAACGTGCATAGCACCAGCGCGTATGCGCATTGCCACCATAATAGGCCCGGTGGTAATACCGTGGCGCATAATAGCCCGGGCCGTAATAGGACGGGCCGTAATAGGACGGGCCGTAGTATCCCGGCTCGTAGTAGCCAGAGCCATAATAGTTCGGCTGCGCCAGCAGCCCGCCGATTAATGCCCCTGCGGCAAGACCGCCAAGTGCCCAACCCCAGCCGCCGCCACCATGGTGGTGATGGTATCCGCCGTTATAGTATCCGCCGTGGCCGCCATGGTAGTCCACCAGCTGCACCTGCACTGCCTCGACCTTCGGGACGACGACAGTGGGAAACGCTGCTGCAGGCGGGACGCTCGTCAACGCCGTCGCGAGCGACAAGGAAACGATTGCCAGCCTCTTCATTGGCTTCACCTTTTCTGTCTAGATTGCAGCCGGCCATTATATCGCGAAAAGGACAGCGTGGCAGATATTTTCAGGTGATGACGCTCTAGGGATGGCTCCGCATTTCTCCTTTGGCGATCGATCGGCCTGCGGCGGTTGCGCGACGAAGCGCAATCGACCAATAGCTGCCCTTGGCTTTCTATCGGCAACCGGACCTTCGGCTGCGCCTCACGCTGCCCGATAAATCTGCGCCGCCGCACCGCCCGGAAGGGCCTTATCAGCTTGAGAGGCGTCGGAGCGGCGAATTCGGAAAACGGCGGCAAGCCTTTAGCCAGCACCACAGGGACCACCAGCTGGGCGAACTGGTCGACCAGTCCAACTTGCGCTGATAAAATTGAGGAGAGCGGTGGGCGCATGCCCGCGCAAGCTGGTGGAGATCACCCGCAACGGAGCAGCACCTATTTTAAAGGAAGGCGTCAAACGGATCGGGGAGCTGTATCGGATTGAGGCCGAACTGCTCACCTTGATCGGCAGGCTCGTCTTGCCAGGCGGCAGGAACGGTGTGGGTGGTCTTCGCCAAAAAGGAATTCAAGTTAGAAAAGGCATGATGTCAACGCCGTCACCTGGAAATACGGTGAGGTGCGGATGGTCCTGGAACAGCCGTGCGGCGGCGTCAGCGGTGTCCGCTTCGACTACCAGATAGCCGCAGAATGGATTCACGGCTTCGGCCACACCGTCCTTTGTCACACGCGTTGTCTTGCCCACCATACCACCGCGATCAAGGATGAACGCAGCATTGCGTTCCTCCCACGCCGCCCACTGTGGTATGCCCACAGCATCGACTGCATCCTGCTGGGCTTTGGGCAGGTTTCGAAATGAAGCGAGGTCTTCGGGCTTCATCGTGTAAACGGCAAGAAATCGGGGCACCAGCGTTACCTCCCTTGGCTTATATGGTTGTCAGTTTACACGCCGAACCTCGACAAATACCCCCCTGTAGCCCAAGATGTGGCGCGAGGCGTAGGCTGGCGGCTGTCGGGGTATAGTCGGCATCCTGGTCATGTCCTTTAGTGCGCGGCGCTTCAAACGGCAGCTCAGTCAATGTGGAAGCGGGATACCACACGGGAGACGGTGGCAAAACGATCGGTTGCCTGCGTCTTCTGCATTTGGAAAGCTGCTTGCCATTCTGCAGATTCCACTTTCAACGACATGACACCAACATGTCGTTATCAACGACCTTTCGAATGCGACGTATCGACTGGTCGTGCACCGTAGGGCTGTCATGAGAGTTCCCCAACGTGAAGGAACGCTTGATCAGCCTCAACCGTTGAGGGCCGTATCGCCTATCGGCCTTTAGGCACTGTACCGGTCCCGGAACGACGTATGAAGGTTCGATGGATGACCTTCGCTGCGTATCGGGCAGCAATGCGAGGCCGGCGGTGCGGCGACGGCTCACGTTGCCCGATAAATCTGCGCCACTGCACTGCCCGGAAAGGCCTTCGAACTTATGAGCTTGAGAGGCGTCGGAGCGGCGAGTTCGGAAAACAGCGGCAAGCCTTTACCCAGCGCCATTGGGACCACCAGCAGGGCGAACTGGTCGACCAGTCCCTGGGCGACGAGGCTGCGGGCGAACCTTACTCCGCCGTGGGCGATGATCGGCTTGCCCTCTTGGGCTTTCAACTTCGCGATTTCTTCCGCCAAGTCACCGCTCGCCACATGAGCCTCCTCCCAACTTCTCCCACCGGGTTGCAGCTCCACAGACTGTGTGGTCCCCACCTCGCCGTGAGCCCGATCGAGCGCCACCGATATATTCACCTTTTTCGGGATTACAGGCTCCTGTCGTGAAAAGACGGCCTTGGGGATCTCGTTCATCGGCGGCGCGAACTGGCTGTTGGAGGTCGGCCAGAAGGCGGCCATGTCATGGAAGGTGCGGCTGCCCATAATGTGCAGGCTGGCGCTCCACAGATACTCCACGGACCAAGCCCTCGCCTCTTGATCGGCGCCGAACATCCATGTGTTTCGACCATCCAGATCGCTGACGAAGCCGTCAATCGATATGGACATCTTCAAAATCAGGTCTCTCACGGGTTTCTCCTCGTTCCGGTTCCAGCCCAAGGACGTACCAGATCGACAACGTCCGACAACGCGCGATCATTTTCTTAGCCGCGTGCCCATCCTGTCGCACCCGCCGGAACGACGGTCGAGTTGCACGCAATTCGACTTCGTCCCAAAGGATCCGGGCGGACGAATTTCCCGCACCCGGCTCTTCCCGAGAGTAACCCGCGTCATATCCGAGCTTGCCCCAAAGGTCGAGTAATGTGTTGGACCGGCCCGTCCAACCAACCCACCGGGTCAAGGGTACGTCGGACGCATGCCGAACGGGGCCGAGCCGCGGCTGATCGGACGGGATGAGGAGATCAACTGTTCTTCAGCATGGGCCAGAAGGACGATGACGCGACGTTCAGACACCAACTGCCGGCCGAGGAGGAAACCCGCGCAACGCGGCTCGGCTGCGTCCCGGTCCAGGCGGCATCAATACGCAGCATGGACGTCATCGCCTCTCCCGACCATTCAAGCCGCCCGGAAGCGATCAACCGCCGTCAGGTATTTGACCGGAGGATCGGCATCCCAGCGATAAATCTCCGCCCGCAGGAAATGCAATTCCTCGTCGAGCTTCTCCCCCGGCAGCTCCACCCACCAGGATTTCGGGCGCCCGTCGGAACCGTCCGACCAACGGTAACCGCGTGCCTTGAGGTACTCCTTCATGTCGAACGGGGAATTTTCCGCGTAGATGCGAACCCGCAACCGCTGACTGGCTCGATAGAGGTCCGCGAATGGCGCCGCGGTCGAGCCAGCCCGCGTCTGCCCGAGCACCTCCAGCAGTGCGAAACAATCATCGACAGCCCGGTGCCCGTCGTGGAAAAACCCTGACTGCCCGATCAGGTAGCCGAGCTTGCTGCCCTCGAAACCGCGTGCCGACCAGTCGATCTCCGAGACCGAGCACGCCCAGGCCTTGTCAGCAAAGATCGGCGAGAACGCCTCGCAGAAAGGCCGGTCGAAACCGGCATTATGGGCGATGATCAGATCGGCCGGTTCGACGAGGGATTTGAGGCGGGCAATGTTGATGACCTGGCCAGCGACCATTTCGTCGGTGATCCCGGTCAGGCGGGCGATATCCGGCGGAATCGGGAGTGTCGGCTGCTGAAGACCGCCATAGATTCCAGTGACATCGCCGATCTCGCCCGCGTCATTGAAGGTGAAGGCAATGACGCCGATCTCGATAATCTCGTCGCAGCGATGGTTGAGGCCGGTGGTTTCGGTGTCGAGGATCACGCCCTGCCGTGGAAATTCAGGCCGTGCACGCTCGACAACTGGCCAGGGAATTAGCTTTCGCAAGATGCGATAATTGCCGGTCGTCTCCAGATGCCGAGCCATCGCTTCGTCATCCAGGCCATTTTGCTCCTGTCCTCCCCTTGCAGAAACCTGCGGCCTGGGAGCCTTCACGGTCGCGGGCAAAACTGGTGAAACGAAGAAATCGAGTTGTGAGGCCATTATGCTCTGATCCGAATGCACGATGGATCGCAGCATAAGTATCCGGCTGCACGCAGGCAACAATAGCGGTTTTCCGCGCCCCCAAGCGCCCCGAAGCGGAGTCGCCCGACTGCCGGTGATGATTGAAACCTTTGCCGAGGCAACCGCAACCGTTGGTTCCCCTTCAAGCAAATGGGGGGCTTTTGGCATCGCGCGCACACAGCGCTCGGCCGCGCGCCGTTACTCTGTTTCCTCGGGCTTTTCTGCGAGATAGAAGAACCGCGTTAGTCTGCGTTCCGACGCGAGGTGAGCGGTCATCTTCAGCATGAGTTGTCTACGCTCGAACCAGTCTTCACCCTCTTCTGTGATCAACGCTTTCGCGCGGCGCTGGCGAGCGGCGCCCCAGCGACCTGCGATCTCGGCGGCAGCTGCGGCACGGTCGACACACTGCAGCAGCACGAGACCGGCCGCGGTCACCGCGCCTTCATTGAAGCCAGGCGGTACGAAGAACATATTGGGTCCATTGGCGGCCAGCGCGCAACGGCCGTCGATCTCCGACTTCGAAAGGGCGCCGGTCACGACGGCGGGATCGGTGAAGACCAAGCGCCCGCCGGCTTTTAAAAGCCGCGCCCAATCCCGAAAGGCGGAGTGCCGGTCGGGGAAATGACCGATAGAGTCAATACACGCAATGGCGTCGAATGTGCCGTCTTCGAACGGAAGTGGTTCGTTGCCGTCGAGTACGACAAACCTGGCTCGATCCGCGAGACCTCGCCTCACCGCCTCCGCTGTCGCGCTTGAGACGCCTTCAGGCACGATGTCGATGCCGACGAGGTGGCAGCCGGTTTGCTCTACTAAAGCAAGTGATGGGCCGCCGGCCCCGCAGGCAACATCGAGAACGCGCGCGCTATGACCTAGCCTCAGAAGAGCGGCGATCTCGGCCTGCTCGGCTGGACTGCGCCAACTTTCCTGCCCGAAATCCTCGCCGAAAGCCTCTCTACGGATTTCTGACGCAAGTTGGCCGTAGATACGTGTGTATTGCGAGCCATAGAAGGTATGGCTCTTCGCCTGATTGTTCCTGGACATACGGGTAGCCCCCTTCGGCCCGAGCGCAGATTGCCAGAAAAGCGGTTCTCCGTCAAAAATGCGTGGCGATGGATTCGTCCCCGCCGATCCTGGCATGCCAGTGGAAGCCCTCATCAGCACCGGCGGCCGGGCCTTTCTTGCCTCTACCCGACACACCTTTGTCGAGGATTGAGAACGCTTGAAGTTGCCTAAGGCCAAGCTGTGTAGGGGACGGTCCCCGATCTTGAAATCGTCGGCTTAAACGGGCTCGAACCATCGGCACGTATCTCGATTTGACAAACCTCTGTTAAATCCGAAGTCTTGGGGCGTAGCATATTAATGGAACTGGTTCGCCAAGCAGCCTGGACGTTCACGTTCTTCAGACTGAAGATCTATCAAGTGCCACCAAGACCGCATAACCACCGTTTTGCCTTTCGCCTACTTCAAAAATGCCTACCCCGCTCGTACGTTAGACGGCGACTCCGGCGACGCCGAATCGTACATGAACGTCGGGAACTTCGCTCGGATCGCATCGATGATGGAAAGCGTTCCTGACAAATGTCTACGAAGAGCCGAGACAGCGGCCTCCTCGTCCCCTTCTTTGATCGCATCGACTATCGCGCGATGTTCCTGCAGAAGTGATTGGATCTTGCCTTCCATTGGAAGATTTAGGCGGCGCAGCCGGTCGAGATGGACGCTCTGCTGACGGATGACCCGCCACAAAAGAGTGTTTCCGCTCTGCTCGTAGAGCACCCGATGAAATTCTCGATCCAGGGCGTCGAACTGGTCGTACGTCGAGGGATCAGCTACCGCCTGTTGCTGCCGGAGAACGCGATCCATCGCATCAGCGGTTTCCTTCGGAGAACTCTTCGACAATCGCCGAACCGCCTCGACTTCGACGGAAAGCCGAAGAAACTGAGCCTGTCGGGCGTGGTCGACGTCGATGCGGGAAACACGCGTTGCGTACTGGGGAAAGATGTCGACAAGACCATCCTCCTGTAGTCGAAGGAGCGCGTCTCGCACGGGTGTCTGGCTCACCCCAAATTCCTCCATCAAATTTGCGCGGGAGAGGACGGTTCCCGGTTCGAGCGCGACGGTAAGGATCCTCTCCTTAAGAATTTCATGTACTTGCACCGCAACTTGCCTCGATCGGTCGAGCAAGAGGAACCCTGTTTTCGTCGCCATAAGCCGTCTCCGATTCAGTCAGGACATTACATAGCGCATATTTGGTGTTGATGCACTGATGTTTTAGTGTACTAATAACGGTCGACCGCGCAAGGAGGCGCGGATTCGAGCTAATCATTTTGGGAGGACAGTTATGTCCAAGTTCGCTCGCGGTCTTGCCGCGATTGCTGCCGTCGTGGGGATGGCGCTTCCTGCCGTCGCGCAGGAGAAGACTTCAATTTCGATCACCAGGCAGCCTGGCATTCTTTATCTCGCCAGCCACGTCATGGAGACGCAGAAGCTCATCGAGAAGGAGGCCGATGCTCTCGGTATCAAGGGCGTTACCGTCGAATGGCGGACGTTCAGCGGTGGCGGCGCCCAGACCGATGCGCTGCTCGCTGGCAATGTCGACATCGTCAACACCGGTACCGGCAACCTGCTTCTTCTTTGGGATCGCACCAAGGGCAAGGTGAAGGGTATCATCACAAGCTCCGCCCAGCCCGTCATCATGGTTTCGAACGATCCCCGCATCAAGTCGCTTGATGATATTACGCCCCAGGACAAGATCGCGGTCCCGACGGTCGGCGTCTCGACGCAGGCCATCCTGCTGCAGATCGCCGCTGCTGCAAAATACGGTGACGACCAGGTCAAGAAGTTCGATGCCAACACGGTGCAGCTTGGCCATCCCGACGCGCTCGCGGCGATCGCCAATCCCAGTCACGAAGTGAAGAACCACTTTTCCGCACCGCCCTTCCAGTACATCGAACTGAAGCAGAAGGGCGTTCACCGCGTAACAGACTCCCGGGAGATCCTTGGCGGCGGGCTCACACAGGCCACGTTCTTCACGACCACCGAGTTTGCTGAAAAGAACCCGACTCTCGTAAAGGCAGTTCGAGAAGCGACCAAGAAGGCCATCGAATCCATCAAGGCGGATCCAAAGGCCGCGCTCTTATCCTATAAGAAGGTATCCGGGGACAAGACTTCGATCGATGATCTGATGTCGATCCTCAACGAGCCCGGCTTCATCGACGACTATCGCATCGATCCCCAAGGCACGATGAAGTTCGCAACCCATCTGCACAAGATCGGCACGCTCAAGACGATGCCCGCCGCCTGGACGGACTACTACCTTCCGGAATCGGCTGATCTGAACGGCAACTAAGGCGCTGGAGCGCACCGGCGCGCTTGTCGCGCTGGTGCCCCGCGCAAGGACATAAGGAATTCTCCAATGCTACAAGCGACCGTCACGGCGGGGCCAAGCCTCGTCGAAACAGCAGCGCGGCAGCCGCTTCTCAGCGTCGACAAGGTCACCTTGAGATACAAGACGCCGAGCCTGCTTGTCACGGCAACGGAAGGCGTCAGCTTCGATGTCTGTCAGTCCGACCGCTTCGTCCTGCTCGGGCCGTCGGGATGTGGCAAGTCCACGCTTCTGAAGGCCGTAGGCGGCTATATGAAGCCGGCGACTGGCACGATCACTATCAACGGCAGGCAGGTGACGAAGCCGGGCCCGGACCGGATGATGGTCTTCCAGGAGTTTGACCAGTTGATGCCGTGGAAGACGGTTTTGCAGAACGTGATGTTCCCGCTGCTTGTGGCACGGAAGCTTCCGGAGAAAGAAGCGGAAGAGATCGCCAGGTCGTATATCGAGAAGGTGAAGCTCACCCGCGCAATCGACAGCTTCCCGCACACTCTCTCGGGCGGCATGAAGCAGCGTGTCGCGATCGCCCGCGGCATGGCGATGCAGCCGGACATCCTCCTGATGGACGAGCCATTTGCGGCGCTCGACGCCCTTACCCGCCGCCAAATGCAGGACGAGCTGCTCCAGCTCTGGGAGGACACCAAGTTTACGGTGATCTTCGTCACTCACTCGATCGCTGAGGCGATCAAGATTTCCAATCGCATACTTCTCCTCTCTCCGCATCCGGGCCGCGTCAAGGCCGAGGTCATCAACGCCGATGCCGCATCCACCGAAGATGGCAGCGCCGCCGCGCTGGAGAAGGAAATCCACGATCTGCTCTTCTCAGAGCCAGGACACCGGGAGTAGAGACATGACCAAGCCACAAATCCTACTCGCCGAAGGCAATGCAGGCGTCGGCGTAGCACATGGCAACATCGCTGCTGTGGAGCAGAAGCTTTCGCCTTTCGAGGTGGTATGGGGGATCGGAGCGTTGCGAAAGGCTCTGATCATCATCATTCTCGCGGTGCTCTGGCAGGCTTACGCCGTTCACCTCGACAATCCCCTTCTCTTTCCGACGCTGACCGACACTTTTCACACGCTAATCGATCGGTTCGCAGACGGCACGCTGCCGTCGCGCATTTGGACGACGTTGAAGATCCTGCTGATGGGCTATGCCGCAGGTACGGTACTCGCAGCCATTCTCACGGTTCTCGCGATCAACACCCGCATCGGCACCGATTTTCTCGAGACGATGACGGCCATGTTCAACCCGCTTCCGGCTATATCGCTGCTGCCGCTCGCGCTGATTTGGTTCGGCCTCGGCGCGTCGAGCATGGTGTTCGTCCTCATCCACTCCGTGCTCTGGGCGGTTGCCCTGAATACGCATTCGGGCTTCCTCGGCGTATCCCGCACACTGCGTATGGTGGGCGCGAACTATGGTCTCACCGGATTCTCGTATGTGACCCGAATCCTGATCCCGGCTGCCTTCCCTTCTATTCTGACCGGCCTGAAGATCGGCTGGGCGTTCGCCTGGCGAACCCTGATCGCCGCCGAACTGGTGTTCGGCGTTTCCTCCGGACAGGGCGGCCTCGGCTGGTTCATCTTCGAGAACCGCAACCTGCTCGACATCCCCGCAGTCTTTGCGGGCCTGCTGACGGTCATCGTGATCGGTCTCATCGTTGAGAATCTCGTCTTCCAGACGCTTGAGCGCCACACGATCCAGAAGTGGGGAATGAAGGAATAATCGCGGCCCGCCGGCGGCGGGCCATGACACCTTTAAACGCATGCGTGGTGTTCGCGACGCATGCCTCAGCAAGCAGACATGTGGAATGAACTCATGACGAAGAAGACACCTGATGAATTGCGATCCGCACGATGGTTCTCGCCGGACGACTTGCGAAGCTTCGGCCACCGTTCCCGACTTATGCAACTTGGTTACGCGGAGGAAGACTTTCGCGACAAGCCGATGATCGGCATCCTGAACACTTGGTCCGAACTGAATTCCTGCCACTCTCATTTCAAGGAACGCGTTCAGGACGTCAAACGCGGTGTCGCGCAGGCCGGCGGTTTCGCCGTCGAGATGCCATCACTCTCCGTGGACGAAAGCTTCACCAAGCCGACCTCGATGCTCTACAGGAACATGCTGGCGATGGAGGCGGAGGAAATGATCCGCTCCCATCCCCTCGACGGGGTCGTCCTGATGGGAGGCTGCGACAAGACCACCCCCGGGCTCGTCATGGGCGCGCTCTCCGCAGGAGTCCCCATGATCTACCTGCCAGCCGGTCCAATGTTGCGCGGCAACTATGCCGGCAAGATCCTGGGCTCGGGCTCCGACGCTTGGAAGTACTGGGACGAACGTCGCGCCGGGAACATCTCCGACGACGAATGGCTCGGCATCCAAGGTGGCATCGCTCGCTCCGCAGGGACATGCATGACGATGGGAACGGCGAGCACGATGACGGCCATCGCCGACGCCATGGGTCTCACCTTACCCGGCGCCTCTTCCATTCCTGCCGTCGATGCGAACCACCAGCGCATGTCAGCCTCCTGCGGCCGCCGTATCGTCGAGATGGTCTGGGAAGGTCTCACGCCGGACAAGATCGTCACCGAAGCGTCCTGCCGGAATGCTGCGATCGTGGCGATGGCCACCGGCTGTTCGACCAACGCCGTGGTTCACCTCATCGCCATGGCGCGACGAGCCGGCGTAGATCTTACGCTCGATCACCTCGACGAACTCGGGCGCGTGACGCCGCTTATCGCCAACGTGCGCCCGTCCGGGAAGGACTACCTGATGGAGGACTTCTTCTATGCGGGCGGTCTCCGTGCCCTAATGAAGCAGTTGGACAACCGTCTCGATCTCTCGGCACTGACAGTGACCGGAAGGACGATGGGGGAGAATCTGGAAGGCGCGCAAGTCTTTAACGACGACGTCATCCGGCCGTTGAGCAACCCCGTCTATCATGAAGGGTCGCTTGCCGTTCTTCGCGGGAATCTGTGTCCGGACGGAGCGGTCATCAAGCCGGCGGCGTGCGACCCAAAGTACCACGTCCACGAGGGGCCGGCCCTCGTGTTCGACAGCTACCCCGAAATGAAGAAAGCCATCGACGACGAAAATCTCGATGTCACGGCCGACCATGTGCTGGTGCTGCGCAACGCAGGCCCGCAGGGCGGGCCTGGCTTTCCGGAGTGGGGCATGCTGCCAATTCCGAAGGCGCTGATCAAGAAGGGTCACCGCGACATGCTTCGTATCTCCGACGCGCGCATGTCCGGCACCTCTTATGGCGCTTGCGTCCTGCACGTCTCGCCGGAGAGTTTCGTCGGCGGTCCGCTGGCGCTGCTGAAGACCGGGGACATCGTTCGTCTCGACATGCCAAACCGCAGCCTCGACATGCTTGTCGACGAAGAGGAGCTTTCACGCCGTAAGGCGGCCTGGCAAGCGCCCGAGCCCAGGTTCCAGCGCGGCTGGGGGTGGATGTTCTCTCGCCATGTGACGCAGGCCGACAAGGGCTGCGATTTCGATTTCCTCCAAACCGATTTCGGCCGCGCGGCCGGCGAACCAGACATCTATTGAGGTGACCATGACCGACTACGTACTCTCCGACGCGACCCGCGCGAAGTTCAAGAAGATCTCGACGGCGTCCATCGCCACCGCCCTTTACAAACGAGGGCTCCGGAACCAATTCATCCAAGGTGTGGTTCCTGTCTCGCCGAAAGCCGAAACCATGGTGGGCCAGGCATTCACGCTGCGATACATCCCTGCCCGCGAGGACCGCAATCCGATTACCGTCTTCCGCAACGCCGATCACCCGCAGCGCGTAGCGATTGAGACGTGCCCGGCCGGTCATATACTTGTTATGGATGCGCGCAAGGACGCTCGAGCGGCGACTGCGGGCTCCATTCTTATTACCCGACTTGCGCTGCGCGGAGCGGCGGGGGTCGTGTCAGACGGCGGTTTCCGTGATGCAGCCGGGATCGGGGCCTTGGACATGCCAGCCTACTACGCCAAGCCCTCCGCGCCGACGAACCTGACGCTCCACGAGGCGCTCGACATTAATGTCCCAATTTCATGCGGCGACGTCGCCGTGTTTCCCGGAGACGTCCTCGTAGGTGATCGAGATGGCGTCATGGTGATTCCGGCCCATCTCGCCGACGAGCTGGCGGACGAATGCTCCGAAATGGAGAGCTACGAAGACTTTGTTCTGGAACAGGTAAGGAGCGGCGAGGCGATCATCGGTCTCTATCCGCGCACGAAGGAAGAATACGAGAAGCGTTACGCGGACTGGCGCACCCGCGGCAACAAGTAACAAAGACGAAGCGAGGAGGACACCGTCCCCCTCGGCTTCTACTTGATCACCGCCATTTCAGCCACGGCCGTATCGCGGCATTCCACTCGGCATGATCGTCAGGAACGGAATGACAGCATCAGGGAGATCTGCGAGCTCCGCCGCCATGCTTCGCCGTGACACATACCGGCCGCCTTTAGATCTGACAGCCGCCGCTATCGCCTCCGGCCTTACCTGTCCGGCGGCCTTCCGTGGAAGATTGACATGGCGAATGGCTTCCTGTCGCTCGATCAACGGTCTGGCGATAGCAAGACTGGACGTCGATGACGCGGCGTACGAGGCCGTCGTCTGAAAAACTCGTGGGCCGCGCCGCCGGATAGCAAGGCAAGCGGCTACGCCGTCTCCCCCTCGCCTTCGGGATCCGCGCCTGGCTGCAGATGATGCAGGTACCTGACGGCGCGCTGGGCATGGCCGGCAGCAACAAAGATCGCGCGCTTGTCGCCGGCAAGAACCTTCAGCCAGCCATCGAGATAGCTGGCATGATCTGGCCGTGGCTCGAGCTCTGGAACAATGCCGAGATCGGCGCAGAGGAAGCAGCTGCCGAGCTCGGCGATCAGCTCCTCGCGGGCGCGGGCGCTGTTGTCCTTGGCATAGCGGCTGAGATCTCGATCAAGACGATGCGCAGCCGCCGTCCAGTGGGTCAGCTCGTGACTCATGATGGCAACGTAAGATTGAGCATCCCGGAAGGCTTCGAAGGCTGGCATCTGGATGTAGTCGCGGGCCGGCTGATAGTAGGCCGATGATCCGCCGTGCCGGATCAATGCGCCGGTATTGGCGAAGAAGCGGTCGGCATCGGCAAGGCGGGCAAGCGGATCGGCAACCGGTGCGACGTGTCGGAACCGCTCGTCCAGTCCCGTGATCTGGTCGGCATTGAAGACGGTGTAGGCTTTCAGAAACGGGATGTCGTGTTCGATCTCCTCGCCACTGTCGCTGGTCTGGCTGCGAATGAAGGAACTGGCAAAGACGACCGTGGTGCCGGTCTCGCCCTTGCGGACCGCGGCTCTAAGCTCGCGGGCCTGGCGATATGTCATCCAGGTCGGTGAGGAAAAGCCGCGGGCAATCGCTTCTGACCAGAGGATGAGGACATTGATGCCGGAATAGGCTTGACCGTTGTGACGCAGTGGCCGGGTGATGCGGTCGTTCGCATGAGCCGTGGTCCAGGGCTGCATCCAGGGGCGCACGCCCTGTTCGAGTTCGGCAATGATCGTGTCGGTGATACGGCTATAGAGATCGGATCGCTGGTGTGGGGTCTGCCTCGTCATCTTCGAAACCTCCGTTTCGAGGTCGCGACCATCGCGACCTGCTACGGCGGTCCAAAAGCCGGGCCTTGAGCGCCGGCCGGCACCCGCAAGGGCCGCAACGACAGTGGAGGACGGCAAAGCCGTTGCCGGCCGGCGCGGGCCCGGCAGGACCTCAAAGCCGGGCAGGACGCGAGGCGCGGGATCAGGGCGGATATTCGACGACAGGCAGGCAGACGAGCGTCGACAGATCGGCAGCGGCGCGCCCACGACAGGTCGTGGAAACCGCCGCGCTCGCCGCCCGATTCTGTCCCGGCCATGCCAGCGACCGGGCGCTATCTATCGGTCAAATCGCTCCAGCATCTGCCTCAGCTGGGCATTTTGGAGTTGAAGCTTCTTCGCCAACTGGCTGCGCAGCTGCCGGATCTCGTCCTCGAGGTCCTGGAAATCGTTGGATATGACGGGAGCGGTCGATGGCGTCGGCTGGATCACGCCAGGCACGTTCTTCTTTCGAGACGCGCGCGGCTTGCGCAACTTCGTTGTCGCCGAACCATCGACGGCATCGGTTTGCAGGCCGGGGCCAGTCGTCGTGTCAAGATCATCGACCTGCCGCAAGCCGGGCTCGTCCGGAAGAGCCGCTCCTGCAACGACCGTCTCGGTATCGGGGCTATCGTCCGTGGCGGTCGAGACCGCATCGACCGGATCGGCGATGTCCTGCGCACCGTCTGCTGGCTGCAACGGCGCCGGCTCCTGCGTCTCCTTGGCGACCGGCGCATCGGATGTGTCCTCGATGGCGGTGCTTTCATTGCCCCTGCCATGTCGTCTCGTCAGTCCGACGAGAAATTTCCAAGGCGACGCCACCATCTCTCCTCAACCTCGCGCTTTTCCCTGCAGTCGACCGGCCCTTGGCACGGATCGGCGGCAGGCAAGCCGCCGCCAATGTTCGTCACCAACGGGAGCAGGAGGAATAACAGTCGGCCGTCGCCGGCTCGCTCACTGCTGCTCAGGCAAGACCGAGGCGCTTGCGCAGATCGGCGTTTTCCTGGCGGAGCTTTTCGGCAAGCGACTTGCGCAGCATCTGGTTTTCTTCCTCCAGCCGCAGCAGCTCGGCCATGTCGTCGGCAGCCGAAATCGGCGCCGTTGTCGCGGCAGGGGTGGACTTTGCAGCGCGCGTCTTGCCAACCCGCTTCGCTTTGCCCGCGGCCTCGGCGACGATCGGCTTGGCCTTGGCTGCACGTGCCGGCCGGCCCCGCTTTGCCGGTGTAGCAGGCGACGGGGTCTCGACAGTGACATCGGCACTTGCGGTCTCCGGGGTCGCCTTCTTGGCGCGCGGCCCACGCTTCTTCGGCGCCGGCTCGATGACGGCGTCGGTGATTGCGGGTTCGGCGTTGGCAGTCGCGTTGGTTTCGTTGGCCATCAATCTCTCCTCTGGTGCCAACACCGTTGTTGGCTGCTCCACTGGCGGTGTCAATACGGGCGTCTGTTCGAAAGACACGGACGATGAGGAAATTGCACTTTCTCCGGTCTGATGACCCTCGTGACCGGGAACCTCAGCGCTTACCGCAGCCGAAACAGCTTTGAGATCCAGGTTACCCCAAATCGAGACGGGTTTCGGCGTCTGCCGCCGACGGCCGGACTTTAATTCGACAACGAAGTTTCGTTGCGGCTTTCTCATTTATCAGAACCTTGAACTTTGAAGGAGCGCCGACCAGCAGCATGGTGATGTGTCCTTGCCAATAGCGACATTTACTGGATCAGTCGAGAGCGACGTCGTCGGGAGCGAGCCGCAACCATCGTGATCTCGACCTCCGGCACGGCCGGCGCGCACGATTGACGGTTCTTTGGCGTTTTCTTCACCGTTGAATTTTCCTTATGTCGATCGCTATCGCCGCTCTCACCTGCGCCCTTGAAGCAGGCCCCATCTAACCCAATCGCTTTCGTCTCTGCTCTGGCGGCTGATGCCGAAATTTAATGTCGCGTTTCACTCCGGGTCGCAACAGGACCTGATCCTCTATGAAAGCCTTCTGGAAGCTTCGAGGATTGGTTGGGCGATGTAGCGCGCAAGGCTCCTTTCGCCAGTGACGATTTTCACCTCAGCCGGCATCCCCTCTAGCAATGAAAGCACATCAATCGCCGGCTCGGGCGGCAATGGCGGGGGCACGAACGCCCGCACTGTTTCACTGGCGGCGACCGTCTCGACGAAACGACCCAGGCGGTTTTTGGATTGGGAATCAGACATAACCAAATATCAGCCGCGCCCCTTATTTAAGCAAGACGCATTTCATTTAATTAATCGACAGACTTAGATAAGCGCGCTTAATTAACGCGCCGACATTGAACTCCTGAGCTTTGATCCAGGCGACATCGGCGCCTAATACGATGAACGGGCGCCATTAGAAGTGACACGCCCGATACATCCTTTGTTAAAGCTCGCCTCATATTCCCGCTCGCCCTCGGCACTGGTGCCGAGAGAAACGGAATGAGCATGCCCAAACACGATCTTTCATCACGTCATTTTCAGAGCGTTGGTGCGTGGATCGGAGAGTTTTGGGCTCTGATCTTTGATGCCGTCGTTTACGAGGTTGTTCCAATGCGACGGATGGATTTCGGGTGTGCGCATGCAAGCATCCGATTGAGAACGGCGCAGCCGATGGCAACCTCGGTCTGTTGCGCTCCGAA